>JBIIAP010000113.1:0-8386 GCA_044239855.1 Sediminibacterium sp.
GGTTAAAAATATTTTTTTAGGAATTTTACCTTTATTGCTTAGTTTTTGTACTAAACAACAAAGTACTACTAATGCTACTCAAAGTATTAGTGTTGATACAACTAAGGCGCCCGTTGAATCTGGTAATTACGCAAGTGGATGGTTTACTCATGCAGATCAGTCTGCTTTATTGCAAAACAAAACTACTGTTATCTATAGCGGTAATATTAACAACTCATTTCCGGTAATTGAAGTTGATTCCACCGTTCTCTTTCAATCCGTTGATGGATTTGGTTTTACTTTAACAGAAGGTAGTGCTTACCTAATTAACCAAATGAATGAACCGGCAAAAACAAATTTATTGAATGAGTTGTTTAGTAACTCGGAGCTTAGTGCTAAAATCAGCTATTTAAGAATTAGTATTGGTGCATCGGATCTCAGTAAATCAGTTTACAGTTATGATGATTTGCCTGTTGGAAATACCGATACGTTATTAAATCAATTTTCTCTTTCCCAGGATTCTATTCACTTGATGCCAATCCTCCAAAAAATAATTGAACTCAATCCAACAATAAAAATAATGGCTACCCCCTGGAGTCCTCCTGTTTGGATGAAAGACAATGCCAATAGTATTGGGGGAAAATTATTGACTAAGTATTATGATGTATACGCTCGTTATCTGTTAAAGTATATTCAAACAATGAAGCGTATAGGCATTGCTATTGATGCAATTACAATTCAAAATGAACCGGAGCATGGAGGAAATAATCCCAGTATGCTCATGACAGCAAATGAACAAGCCAATTTTATTAAGAATAATCTTGGCGCGCTCTTTCAAAAAAATAATATTCAAACTAAAATCGTTTTGTATGATCATAATTGCGATCATCCGGAATATCCAATTAGTATTTTAAATGATGCAGATGCAAGAAAATTTATTGATGGGTCTGCTTTTCATTTATACAATGGTGATATTAGTGCTCTTTCAACAGTATACAATGCGCATAAAGACAAGTCTCTTTATTTTACTGAGCAATGGACAGGTAAGAATGGAACATTTAACGGTGATCTGCAATGGCATGTTAAAAATGTATTGATTGGATCTTTGAGAAATTACAGCAAAGTAACGCTGGAATGGAACCTTGCAGGCGATGCAGCATATGAATACCATACCCCAGGCGGCTGCACCGAATGTAAAGGCGCATTAACTATTTCAGGTAATGCAGTTGCCAAAAATGTTGCTTATTATATTATAGCACATGCTTCAAAATTTGTCCCTGCAGGTTCAACAAGAATTAGTAGTAACAATGTAGGAGCACTATACACTGTTGCATTTTTAACGCCAACTGGTAAAAAGGCAATTATTGTATTAAATAACGGGTCTAAGTTGGAAAACTTTAATATTAAGTCTACAAATCATTGGTTCAAAAATGAATTGAATCCGGGTACTGTGGCAACATTTGTTTTTTAAAATTTCAGAAAAATAAATTGATTGATTGCCAATCAATATTTAATGATCATTAGTTGAATGCAGTTTTAAAAAAATTATAACGCTATATGAAAAAAAAATATTTATTTAGTTGGTTCCTCATTGGTACTTCTCTATTGGGGATAGCACAAAATAAAAAATTAACAGTGTATACTACTGCACTTAACGCTGATTTAAGGTTAACACAGCAAACAACAGTTGATTTTAAAGAGATGAGGCAACCCCTGGAGTCGCAAATTTGTGTTTTTGTTGACCCTAATAAAAAGTTTCAAACATATATGGGGGTTGGTGCTGCTATTACTGATGCATCTTCTGAAACATTTGCAAAATTATCAAAACAAAAGCAAGGTGAAGTACTCGACGCTTTTTTTAATAAAGAAAAGGGGATAGGGTACTCTATTGTGAGAACTAATATTAATAGTTGCGATTTTAGTAGTGATATGTACACTTACATAGATTCTGCTGATATATCCCTTAAAACATTTTCTATTGATCATGACAGGAAGTTTAAAATTCCTATGATTAAACAAGCTATGAAAGCTGCCGGCGGTAAAATCACTTTCTTCGCAAGCCCCTGGAGTCCACCCTCCTGGATGAAAAGCAATAATGATATGTTGCATGGAGGGAAACTAAAACCGGAATATTATCAGGCATGGGCGAACTACTATACCAAATTCATCCAAGCTTACGAAAAAGAAAATATTCCTGTTTGGGGTATTTCTGTTCAAAATGAACCCATGGCAACACAAAGATGGGAAAGCTGTATTTACACCGCAGAAGAAGAAAGAGATTTTGTAAAAAAATTTCTAGGGCCTACCATGCATAAAGCAGGCTATGCAAATAAAAAAATAATAGCATGGGACCATAATAGAGACCTGATTTATCAAAGAGCTAAAACATATTTCGATGACCCAGAAGCTGCTAAATATATATGGGGCATTGGGTTTCATTGGTATGAAGACTGGAGCGGAGGTTTACCTATGTATGATAATGTTAGAAAAGTGCAGGAAGCATTTCCTAATAAGTCTATTTTCTTTACAGAAGGTTGTGCAGAAAGTTTTGATCCCCAAAAATACAATAACTGGAATTTGGGCGAGGAATATGGAAGATCAATGATTACGGATTTCAATAACGGAATGGTAGGTTTTACTGATTGGAACATCATTTTAGATGAAACAGGTGGTCCTAATCATGCGAAGAATTTTTGCTTTGCACCCGTTCATGCTAATTTATCCAACGATCAACTGATTTATACCAATGCTTATTACTATATAGGCCATTTCTCTAAATTTATTCAAAATGGAGCTAAGCGAATAAGTAGCAGCGCAAGCAGAAGTCAATTACTTACCACTGCATTTAAAAATACCGATGGTAAAACAGTGGTAATTGTGATGAACCAAAGTGAAACGAATACTCCTTACTTCTTATGGGTCGATGGTAAAGCTGCACCAGTTAGTGCATTGCCACATTCTATTTCTACACTTATTTTTTAATTTTTGATAAATGTCTTGCATCAAAAGAATGACCAATTTTATATTAATAATCACTTTGTTTTTATCTAGTTGTAAAAAAAGTAATAATCCTGGTAGTGTTAATACAATACCCCTGCCACTCAATATTTTAACTACCAGCATTAATGATAAACAAGTAGAGGCAACTGCCGGTTTTGATTTTTCAATTAACCCAACTATAAAGCTTCGGTTGAATAATGCGGTTGAGCGTGCTTCTGTTGCCAAATCTATAACCTTGGCCGCTAATTATGCTGACGATGTATTGCTTAACTATTCATTTGAAAACAATGATAGCACTATTGTGATTAAGCCAGCTTCAGTATTGAGTCATTTAACTAAATACCAACTGCAGGTTAACACAACTTTAAAATCGTCTAAAAGTGAGTTCCTAAATACCCCGTATACACTATCATTCAATACGCAAATTGATTCAACAGATAAATTTAAAAGAGTAAGTAATGATCAACTTTTAGATATAATACAACAACAAACGTTTAAATATTTTTGGGATTTTGGTCATCCAATTTCAGGCTTAGCTCGTGAAAGAAATGCATCAGGTGATATTGTAACTTCTGGTGGTAGTGGATTTGGTATTATGGCAATTCCTGTGGCCATTCATCGGAACTTCATCACTCGTGAACAAGGCTTGCAACGGATGGCTACAATCGTAGATTTTCTCAAAAACAAAGCCCAAAAATTTCATGGTGCTTTTCCGCATTGGCTAAATGGCGCTACAGGTGTGGTTGTTCCTTTTAGCACAAAAGACAATGGCGCAGATTTAGTGGAAACATCTTACCTGGTAGCTGGATTGTGGGCTGCCCGAGAATACTTTAATAATAGTTCTCCTGCTGAAATCGCTTTAAGAACCGATATTAATACTATTTGTGATGCTGTTGAATGGAATTGGTTTCAGCAGAACAACCAAGATGTGCTATACTGGCACTGGAGCCCTAATTACAATTGGGAAATGAATCATAAAATTATTGGTTGGAATGAATGCCTGATCACTTATATCATGGCGGCTTCTTCCAATAAATATGCTATACCTGCCTCAGTATACCATAAAGGTTTTGCAGCAAGCGGAGCAATGATAAATAATAAAACCTACTTTGGTTATACTTTACCCTTAGGTCCTTCTAACGGCGGCCCTCTTTTTTGGGCACATTATTCTTTTTTAGGCATTAATCCAAATGGATTAAAAGACCAATATGCCGATTATCAGCAACAAGTAATCAATCACACGAAAATAAATTATGAATACTGTAAGCTAAATCCTAAAAAATTTTATGGGTATAGTAAAAATTGCTGGGGTTTAACAGCAAGCGATATTCCAAATGGTTATTCGGCCAACGAACCTAATAATGATATTGGTGTAATTACCCCTACAGCAGCCCTTTCTTCTTTTCCATATACGCCTGTAGAGAGTATGCAGGCACTGCAATTTTTTTATTACACTCTTGGCGATAAGATATTTACCGAATACGGTTTCATGGATGCATTTAAATTGCAATCGAATTGGTATTCTAATACTACTTTGGCCATTGATCAGGGGCCAATCATTGTAATGATTGAAAATCATCGATCACAATTAATATGGAACTTACTATCTAACTGTTCTGAAGTAAAGAGAGGTATGAAAACACTTGGATTTACTGCGCCATATATCAACTAAATATAAATTACTATTTTGAATCTCTTATTATGAGAAAAATTATTTTGCTTTTGTTGATTTTTGTTGCATTAACACAATTGCATGCTCAACAGAAAACTTATTGTAATCCTATTAATGTCGATTATGGATTTACACCTATTCCCAATTTCTCAGAATGGGGTAAACACAGAGCTACTGCTGATCCTGTAATAGTTACCTATAAAGGCGATTATTATTTATTCAGTACCAATCAATGGGGATACTGGTGGAGTAATGATATGTTGAATTGGAAATTTATTGCTAAAAAATTTTTACGACCATGGAATATAGTATATGATGAATTGTGTGCACCTGCAGTAGGAGTTATTGGTGATACCATGATTGTGATGGGTTCTACTTATGCAAATAATTTTACTTTATGGATGAGCACTGATCCCAAACGTAACGAATGGAAACCATTAGTAGATTCATTTGAAATTGGAGGTTGGGATCCGGCCTTCTTCACAGACGACGATGGGAAATTGTACATGTATAACGGAAGCAGTAATGTATTTCCACTATATGGAATTGAATTAAATCGTAAAACGTTTTTACCAATTGGTACCAGAAAAGAAATGCATTTTTTAAAGCCATGGCGTTATGGATGGCAACGTTTTGGTGAACACATGGACAATACATTTTTAGATCCCTTTATGGAAGGTGCATGGATTACCAAACACAACAAAAAATACTATTTACAATACGGTGCCCCCGGTACGGAATTTAGCGGTTATGCCGATGGGGTAACCGTGGGTGAGCAGCCTTTGGGATTTTTTAATGAACAATCTGATCCACTAAGTATGAAATTAGGAGGCTTTGCACGTGGAGCTGGTCATGGAGCAACTTTTCAAGATAACCAAAACAAGTATTGGCATGTAAGCACCATTATGCTTTCTTCAAAAAATAATTTCGAAAGACGTATTGGAATTTGGCCAGCTGGCTTTGATAAAGATGACGTTATGTGGTGTAGCACTGCTTTTGGTGATTACCCACATTTTTTACCTGCTTATAGACAAATGGATGCTGTGCCGAGGCAAACTAATCCGGATTTTACCGGTTGGATGTTACTAAATTATAAAAAACCAGTTGCCGTCTCTTCTACCCATGCCAGCTATTTTGCCAATAACGCTGTTGATGAAAGTATGAAGACATATTGGTGTGCCGCAACTTCTAACAAAGGCGAATGGATTCAAACAGATTTAGGCAACCCTTCAACAGTAAACGCCATTCAAATTAATTATGCCGATCAGGATGCCCAATATCTGGGTAAGCAATTAGATATTTTTCATCAATATATTGTATATTATTCCTTGGATGGAAAAAAATGGTGGGTATTGGTAGATAAAAGTAAAAACACAACAGATGTCCCTCACGAATATGTTGAACTGGAAAAGCCTGTAACCGCTAGGTATATAAAGCTAGAAAATATAAACATGGCTTCCGGGAAATTTGCCATAAGTGGATTGCGTGTATTTGGAAATGGAAACGGAGAGCAACCCAATGCGGTAAAACAATTTATGGTATTAAGAACTGAGAAAGATAAACGCAGTGCCTGGATTCGTTGGAGCCCGGTCGATAATGCCTATGCTTACAATATATATTACGGAACTGATCCCAACAAACTATACAATTGTATTATGGTGCATGACCTAAATGAATATTGGTTCAATGGTATGGACTTGAAAAAAACATACTATTTTACAATTGAAGCAATAAATGAAAATGGTATGTCTACTAAATATAAAACGCTAACTGTCGAATAATGAAATGAGCCTGCTACAACATTTAACAATAAACTTAAATGCACATGAAGGCGAATTCCATGTGACGAACGAAAAAAATAAAAATACACCCATGAAAAAGTTTTACTTCACTCTATTTGCAGGAATGGTACTTCTTTCATCAGTAGTTTCTGCTCAAGATGCCAAAATGAAAACGTTCATCGATCAATTGATGAAAAAAATGACTCTCGAAGAAAAGCTGGGTCAATTAAATTTACCAAGTGCCAATGATTTTGTAACAGGTGCTGCCGCTAATACTGACGTCGCTAAAAAAATTATAGCGGGTAAAGTAGGCGGTTTATTTAATATTAAATCAGTTGCTAAAATTAAAGAAGTACAAAAGTTGGCAGTTGAACAAAGTAGACTAAAAATACCTTTGATGTTTGGCATGGATGTTATTCATGGTTATGAAACAGTTTTTCCTATTCCACTGGGTCTAAGTTGTTCCTGGGATATGGATTTAATTGAACGCAGTGCCAGAATTGCTGCAAATGAAGCCAGTTCTGATGGCATTAACTGGACTTTCTCTCCAATGGTTGATATCGCCCGCGATCCTCGTTGGGGTAGAGTTTCTGAAGGTAATGGGGAAGATCCTTTTTTAGGCGGACAAATAGCTAAAGCAATGGTAAAAGGTTACCAGGGAAATGATCTTTCAAAAAATAATACGATCATGTCTTGTGTAAAACATTATGCATTATATGGTGCAGCTGAAGCCGGAAGAGATTATAACACCACCGACATGAGCAGACAAAGAATGTTCAATGAATATTTATATCCTTATAAAGCCGCAGTTGAAGCTGGCGTGGGCTCAGTAATGGCTTCCTTCAATGAAATTGATGGCATTCCGGCAACTGCTAATAAATGGTTATTAACGGATCTGTTAAAAAAACAATGGGGCTTTAAAGGATTTTTAGTTTCTGATTATACGGGCGTCTCTGAAATGATTGCTCATGGTATAGGCGATATTCAAACAGTTGCAGCTAAGGCCTTAATGGCAGGTTTAGACATGGATATGGTGAGTGAAGGTTTATTAAATAATACAGCTAAGTCCTTAAAAGAAGGCACTGTAAGTATGTCTCGAATAGACGATGCTTGTAGAAAAATTTTAGAAGCAAAATATAAGTTAGGTTTATTTGAAGATCCATTCAGATATTGCGATGAAAACCGTGCAAAAGTTGAAGTGTTTTCTTCTAGTAATAGAAAAGAAGCAAGAAGCATTGCCGCACAAAGCTTTGTATTATTGAAGAATCAAAACAATGCACTTCCATTGAAGAAAGCAGGAACTATTGCATTAATCGGTCCATTGGCAGACGCTAAAGAAAATATGGGCGGTACCTGGAGTGTGGCCGCTAACCTGAGTAAAGCAGTTTCTTTCTTAACGGGTTTAAAAGAAGTAGTAGGCGATAAAGCGAATATTGTATATGCTAAAGGAGCTAATTTAGATGCGGATGCAGCATTAGAAGAAAGGTCAACAATGTTTGGTAAATCATTACACAGAGATAACCGCTCTGCTGAGGTAATTTTAAATGAAGCATTAGAGGTTGCTAATAAAGCAGATGTAATTGTAGCCGCAATAGGTGAAAGTGCCGAAATGTCTGGAGAAAGCAGTAGTAGAACCAATTTGGGTATTCCTGCTGTTCAACAGGATTTATTAAAAGCACTTTTGAAAACAGGCAAACCGGTGGTTTTGGTTTTGTTTACGGGGCGTCCATTAACACTTGGCTGGGAAAATGCCAATGTACCCGCTATCTTAAATGTTTGGTTTGGAGGTAGTGAAGCGCCTTATGCAATTGCTGATGTACTTTTTGGGGACGTGAATCCATCAGGAAAATTATCTACAACATTTCCTCAGAACGTAGGTCAAATTCCTTTGTTTTATAATCATAAAAATACAGGCAGACCATTAAATGGTCCATGGTTTCAGAAATTTCAAAGT
>JBIIAP010000114.1:0-8366 GCA_044239855.1 Sediminibacterium sp.
CTGAAGTAATTAATACTCACCCAGCGATAAAAGAAAGTGTTTGCCTAGGAATTCCGGATGATTTTTTTGGAGAAAAAATAGTTGCTGTTTATGCTTTAAACAGTGAGGCGAATTTAGACGAGTTAACTTTGTTAGAATATATCCGTCCTCAGCTTGAGGCACATCAAATACCCAAAGAATTTTATGTAATGACTGATCTTCCGAAAGGACTTTCAGGAAAAATAAAATTAGATGAGGTTAAAAATAAAATACTAACAACCAAGACTGGGGCTGGAAGTTTAACAGATGCACAAAACTTTGAAAGAATGGTTTTACAAATAGCTGCTGAGGCTTTTGGAATTAGAGAGGAGAATGTACATTTAAATGACAGGGTTGGGTCATTAGAGGGATGGGACTCCATGGGTCATTTAGATTTGATTACCAGTTTGGAAAAAAACTTTAATATAAAATTTTCTACTGCAGAAATGATTTCCATTCATACCCTTTCTGATGCGCTCCGAATAATCAGTCAAAAAAAGAGCCAGCGGTAGTATGAAAAGAAATCCCCCACTTACGATATGGTTATTTTTTGTTGTTTTATTTCTTATTATACAAGCAGTCATATATTTTGTTCCACCCAATAAGTTTGATTTAGGCATTTCATATCCAAGAAATGATTCTGTTATTTTAAAAAATAATGCAAATAAACCTGCCCATAAAATTATTATTATTGGGAGCTCCATAACTGATGAAGCTGTTGATAAAGAAGAAGCTATTCTTAGCATGTCAAACGAACAAGGAGTTTCCCCTGTTTTAATAAAAAAAGTAACCGGCGTTACCGATAAATTAGCGCTAATGATTAATCGATTTGACCTGGTAAATTATATAATTAAAGAGCAACCTGAAGCAGTTTGCATACAGTCTGAATTTGCCGCTGTGAAGTTTTCTCCTGAGCATGTTTTTGCACCAGATATTTTGGTTCAGTTGGCTCAAGAAAATAAAGTACTCCTAAAGAAAATGATTAATGGATTTGAAACTGATACCAGTAAGCTTTATTGGTTAAATAACGAATTAATCATAGTGAAAGACACGCTTTCTTTTCGGGCATTAAACAGGAGCATTAAAACTAAAAAAGAAATTCAATATGTAATTGACTTTATCAAAACACTAAAGAATAACGGCATAAAAATTTATTTTTTAGATATACCCAGAGCAAAGCAATTTGAGCAATTGACTTTTACTTCCGGATATAAAGATTCGATTAAACACTTATTTAATTTGTATAATAGAGAAACAGGTACAAAACGCATACAATATACCGGAACAACTATGTTCTTTAACTATTACAGAGATATAGGTGGCCATATGAATGTAACCGGCAGAAAATTGTATACAACATGGTTGATAAAAACTTTACAAAATGAATTAAAAAGGTAATGAATATAGTTTTTTATATATTAGGATTAAGTATTCCACTACTCATAATTTACTGGTTGGTTAACGATAAGTTGAAAAGTATTGTTATGATTATTGGAACCATTATTTTTTTGTGGTATATGTCTCCCCCTTCCCTATTGGTGTTGATTATTACTACCTTACTAATTTACTTTACACTACAGCAATTTAACAGTAACAATAAAATAATTATTTCACTCATCCTGTCTACTGCAGGCATATTGTTTTTTTTTAAATTCAATATTAAACAAGCATATATTTCACTTGGTGAGCAGGTATTGCCATTTGGACTATCGTATTATTCATTCAGACAAATACATTATATATTCGAGTCGTACAAGAAGAAACTACCTAAGCATGATTTTTTAGATTTCCTGAGTTATCTGTTTTTTCTTCCTACATTGTACATAGGGCCAATCAATCGTTTTCAATCATTTTTAAAAGACAATCAAAGAAAAAGATGGGATAGTCAGTTTTTTTCATATGGCTTAGAAAGAATATTATATGGACTATTTAAAGTTGCATTTTTAGGGAACTACTTAATCAGCCTGAAATTGAGCAACTATTCCGAAAACTTTATAATAAGCTATCCTTGGCTATACCAATATATACAAATGGTGGTATTCTATTTAAATGCTTATTTTCAATTTGCAGGATTTTCTGATATCGCAATAGGACTGTCGGCATTGTTTGGTTATCGGATAATGGAAAATTTCAATTATCCTTTTGTTGCGAGCAATATCGCCGAGTTCTGGAAAAGATGGCACATTTCTTTATCGGAATGGTGTAATGAGTATGTATTTCAACCAATACTGAGTATAAGCAGAAGTTTTATAATCAGTATTTTTTTCTCGATTATAGTTTTAGCCTTATGGCATGAAATTTCTTATAAATATATTTTATGGGGAGCATTACATATTATAGCACTAAACGTTTGGCACTTTTACAATAGCACGGCATTGTATCAATTACTCAATAAATACCCGATAATGCAAAAAGTACTTGGCATTTTCATAACCTTACATTTCGTAATGATTAGTTTTATGCTGATTAAAACTGATGATTTAACATACTTTTGGAATTTTATAAAAATATTATTTTTAGTAAACTAATAGTTAAAAATGTACAATTGGCTCTATAATAAATTTGGCAATAAAAGGGCAAATATCATAATCATCTTTTGGTATATGGCTATTTTGTTCTTAGTGCTTATTTCTCTAGACACCTATCAAGCAAGATTTAAATATGGTGGATGGTAGAAAAACTACCACCCTCCCCCCAATGATTTATATAATTTAACTTTTAAAATCATACTTCTTTTAGTAGCATTGATTAAATCTATATTTGATTGTAGTGCATTTTGCTGACTCAATAACACATCTAAATAGGATGCTCTGGCAGATTTATAGAGGTCTAGTGATGTTTGTATGGATTGCTGATATTGTAGGTTTTTATCGAAAGTTAGCTTTTTTATTTTTTCTACATATTCTATTTCATTTAAATTATTCAACACTTCTACATATGCATTTAAAATACTTTGTTGGTATTTGTATAATATTTCCAATTGATTGGCTTTGGCATAATTAAAGTTTGACATGATTGCAGATCTATTAACAATTGGAGCAACTACATTACCTAAAAGAGTATATGCGATAGATTCAGGTGTTCTAAACAAATATTTTGCGTTAAAAGCCTGAAAACCTAATCCAGAATTTATGGTAAAACTTGGATAGAAAGCTGCTCGTGCCGCATTCAAGTCAAATTTAGCGGCTAATAAATTTAATTCAGCCATTTTTATGTCTGGTCTATTTTGCAACAACTGTGAAGGAACTCCGGTAAATAGATCCGGAAGTTTGTCAAATAATGTTTTTTGATTTCGTGCAATAGTCTGAGGAAATCTACCCAATAAAAAATTAATTTTATTTTCTTGCAACAGCATTTGCTGTGTAATTTCATTTTCTAAAATATCCAAATTAATTTGTTCAGCTGTAAATTGTTGCACGGCTAATTCATTTCCCTTACCAGCTTCTTTTTGTGCAATTATAAACTCAAGTGCCTCTGTTTGTTTAATCTTAGTTGCTTTTATCATGTCGAGTTCATTATCTAATGATAATAATTCGAAATAAGCAATGACAATATCCGCTATTAAATTTGATTTTACATATTTAATTCCCTCCATACTTTGGAGATAACGGGCATATGATGATTTGTACTGATTTTTTAATTTACCTCTAAAATCTACTTCCCAATTACTTTGCAAACCCAAATAAAAATCCGGCAAATTAACTGGTACAATTTTATCGGGTAATATTTGGGTTGAAATATTACCAGCACCATCCATTGTATATAAACCATACCTGCGAATAGCTGCAGAGGGACCGGCCGAAACCTGAGGTAACATAGCACCTTTTGTGAATTGTAAACCCGAACGGGCTATTTCTATGTTTTGATAGGCTATTTTCAGGTCATTGTTGTTTAATAATGCCGTATCAATTAATTTTTGTAGTAAAGGATCGGTAAAAAAAGTTTTCCAGTTTACTAAATCAATTTTCGTAGTATCAGCATTAGCAAGAAAGGTATTTGGCATAGACAATGGCTTATTATCTATTGCAACTTGTCCGGGTATTTTGCACCCGGACAAGAAGATGATTAACAAAACAGATATATTATAAATATATTTCATTTGTATAATTTTTAATTTTTATTTTTCCATGTTCTTATTCATCAAGGATTTGCCTGATGAGCATTTATTTTGGTATGCAAACTTTACATAACACTCCCCACATTTTAAATAGTTTCTGTAATAGCTAATTCTAGTTTTCGTTGGTGTTTTTTATAACTAGGTGTGGCAAAAATCACATACAGGCCAGGAATAATCAGCACCCCAAATACGGTTCCAAATAACATACCTCCGGCAGCTGCAGAACCGATGGTTCTATTTCCAATAGCTCCGGCTCCGGATGCAAATAATAAGGGTATAAGACCGGCAATAAATGCAAAAGAAGTCATTAGAATGGGTCTCAATCTAATTTTAGCTGCCTGAACAGCTGCTTCATAAGGCGATTTGCCTTCGCGCTGTTTAAGTGAGGCGAACTCTACAATTAATATGGCATTTTTTCCTAACAAACCGATTAACATGATCACTGAAATTTGCGCGTATATATTGTTTTCTAAGCCAAACGTAAATAAAAACAAAAATGCACCTGCAACGCCTGTAGGCAATGAAAGTATTACGGGCATAGGCAATAAAAAACTTTCATATTGTGCCGATAGTAGCAAATAAATGAATAGTAAACAAACAAGGAAAATGAATATGGACTCATTACCTTGGTTGGCCTGATCTTTGGAAGAACCAGCCCAATCGTAATCATATCCTTTGGGTAATTTTTCGGCAGCGGTTAATTTAATAGCGTCCAATGCCTGACCACTGCTGTATTTTTTTTCGGGTTCGCCATTAATAATTGCAGAAGGATACATGTTGTATCTGGTGATCTGTTCCGGCCCATAAATTTTTTGAATAGTTAAAAAAGCGGACATCGAGACCATCTGACCATCTCTATTTTTTACATTCAGCTTCAAGATATCTTCAGGATGTGCCCGAAATTCCGGAGCTGCTTGTACCATTACTCTATATAGTTGACCAAATCGAATAAAATTAGTAGCATAATCACTTCCTAAAAATGTTTGTAAACTGTTTAAAATCTCCTCAATTATAACATTTTTTTGGGCAGCTTTTGCGTAATCTATATTCACCATGTATTGTGGAAATGAAGCATCGAATGAAGTAAATGTATTGGCAATTTCATCCCGCTTATTTAATTCTATAACAAAATCATTGGTTACTTTTTCTAATGCCTTCAAATCACCTTGCCCGGTTTTATCTAAAAGTCTTAACTCAAATCCGCTTGAATTACCATAACCCGGCACGGGTGGCGGAGTAAAAAATTCAATTTTTGCATCTTTGATATGAGTTGTTTTTTCTTTTAGTTGATCTATAATTTCCTGTACGTTGAATTTCCGTTGATCCCAATTTTTTAGACTAATTAAGTTCATTCCAAAGTTAGCACCTGTTCCATCTGTTAATATATTAAAACCTGCAAGTGTAGAAACAGAAGAAATCATGTCCATTTCGTTAGCCACTTTTTGAATTTCATCTACTACTTTTTCAGTTCTTTCTAATGTGGCGCCAGAGGGCGTATTAACACTCACATAAATAGTACCCTGATCTTCATTGGGGATAAATCCACTTGGTAAAACCTTACCCAATAAACCGGTAAACAAAGAGAATAAAAGAAGAACCGAAAAAATAACAATACGCTTATTAGAAATTCCGGATATTATCCATAGAAATTTATTTTCAACTCCATCATATTTATTATTAAACCCCTTTAAAAAACGATTTAATAAATTATTAGATGCATGACCCGGATCATGTGGTTTTAATAAAAGTACGCAAAGGGCAGGCGTAAGCGTTAAGGCAACAATACCAGACAACACAATTGCTACCGCCATTGTTAGTGAAAATTCTCTGTAAAAGATACCTGTTGGGCCTGAAATAAAAGACACCGGAATAAATACGGCAGACATCACCAGGGTAATAGCAATGATGGCGCCTGTTATTTCTTTCATAGCATGGTCGGTTGCTTTACCGGGACTCATATTAAATGTTTGCATTTTGTAGTGAACTGCTTCCACTACAACAATAGCATTGTCTACCACAATACCAATGGCCAGCACCAAAGCAAATAAAGTAATTAGATTTAAAGAAAATCCAAAGAACTGCATAAACAAAAAAGTTCCCACTAAAGAAACGGGCACTGTTAAAGCAGGAATGAGCGTTGACCTCCAGTCTTGTAAAAATATAAATACTACAATTGAAACAAGTATAAAGGCTTCGAGTAATGTTTTTAATACGACCTTAATCGATGCATTTAAGAAATTAGAAATGTCATAACTAACTGTGTAATCAATATTGGCAGTAAATCCTTTCTTTAATTCATCCATTCGGGATTTAATGTTTTTAATCACCTCATTTGCATTCGTTCCGGGTCGTTGTTTTAATATAACTGCTGCGGAAGGTTTGCCATTTTCCTTTGAAATAACATCATATTCCTGAGAACCAAATTCAATTTCGGCAATGTCTTTCAGCTTTAACACATCGCCTTCTGCACTGCTTTTAATAATAATATTTTGGTATTGCTCTTCCGTATTAAACTTGCCAATATATTTTAAAACATATTGGAGTGATTGTGCACTTTTACCGGAGCTCTCTCCAACTTTACCCGGTGCAGCTTCAATATTTTGCTCCTGCAAACTTTTAATTACATCCTGACTGGAAATATTATAGGCATTCATTTTTACGGGGTTCAACCAAATACGCATGGAATATTCGCGCATACCCATAATATCTGCAAAACCTACTCCTTCTATTCTCTTTAATTCAGGAAGAATATTAATATCAGTAAAATTGTATAAATACTTTTCATCAATTGTTGTATCGTTACTTAATAAATTTATATACAACAACATACTATTCTGTACTTTCTCTACAATTACGCCGGCTTTAACGGCTTCCTGAGGTAGTTCATCTAACGCTGATGATACTCTGTTCTGCACATTTACCGCTGCAATCTCAGGATCGGTTCCTGATGTAAACACAATGGAAATTACACTGGTGCCATCATTTCCTGAAACAGAAGACATATAAGACATACCCGGAACACCATTAATTGCTCGTTCTAGAGGAGTTACAACTGCTTTTACACATGTTTCGGCATTTGCGCCGGTATATTTTGTGGTAACGGTAACTTCGGGAGGTGCAATACTGGGAAACTGTGTAATGGGTAATTGAATTAGTGCAATTACACCTAACAACAAAATAAAAATAGATATTACAATAGATAAAACAGGGCGATGTATAAATTTCAATGTCATAATCCTAATAATTTAAGTTTATGAAAATGTAGGATTCTTCACTAATTGTGTTTCCACCACATCCCCTTCTTTTACAGTTTGTATTCCTTCGAAAATAACCTGATCAGATGCTGAAAGTCCACTTCGTAAAATAAAATAGTTAGGCAATCGCAAGATGGGTGTGATTTGTCTTGTACTAACTTTTTTGTTTTGATCAACAACATATACATAGATATTTCCTTGCACCTCAAAGCTGGCCTTTTGAGGAATAAGTATCGCTTTTTTAAAAGAGGATTTAACTAAAATTTTACCTGTTCCACCTTCTTTTAAAAGCTTCTCCGGATTAGGAAACTTAGCTCTAAATGCAAGATTACCTGTAGTATGATCAAATTCACTCTCTGTTGTTTCAATGACTCCGGCATACGGATAAGAAGAATTATTGGCTAAAATTAAATTAACGATACTGGATTTATTTTTAGCTTGCACATAATCTAAATAATCAATTTCAGAAACGTTAAAATATGCAAATACTTGTTCGTTATTAGATATAGAAGTAAGCAAAGTCCCTTCATCTACCAAACTTCCTTTTTTTTGCGGAATACGGTTAATTAACCCCGCAAAAGGTGCTCTGATTTTAGCATATTCGAGATGAAATTGAGCTTGTTCTTTGGCAACTTTGGCTTCAGTTACTTTAGCTTTCATAATCTGAACTTTAGCTGCATATAAATCCAATTCAGATTTAGAAACAATATTCTTCTCAAATAACTTTTTTGTATTCTCGAATTCTATTTCTACAGATTTTAATTCAGCAAGCGAGCTTTGTAAAGTTGCATCCGTTTTTGAAATAGCCTGTTCAAGTTCCTTACTATTTAAAGAAAAAAGTACCTGTCCTTTAGCTACTTTTTGCCCCTCATCCACATAGATTTCTTCAATAAATCCTTTTACTTTATTTCTTATTTCAACATTTTGAAATGAATTGATGGTAGCAGCATAAGCTCTTTCATAAGAGGTATCCGTAA
>JBIIAP010000115.1:0-8346 GCA_044239855.1 Sediminibacterium sp.
TTCAAGTACAGCAATTAATTCTTATGTTAATTTAGTTTTAACAGAATTTGATGCAGCTACATCTGTTGACCAACAATTAGAAATTGTAATGAGAGAGTATTATATTGCTCTATGGGGTAATGGAACTGAGTCATATAATAACTATAGAAGAACTGGTTATCCTTCGGATATGCAGCCTGTGAAATCTACTTCAACTCCAGGTTTTTTCCCAAGATCCAACTTTTACCCGTCAGTGTATGTTAACAGAAACCAAAATGCTCCAACACAAAAAAATATAGGAATTGCTCCAAATAAAGTGTTTTGGGATAATAATGCTGATAATTTTGTGAAATAACTTCTAAAATTTTAAAGTTTTTTATATGAAATATACTTTCAAAAAAATAATGACAATCTTGACCCTTATGTTGGTCATGGTTGCATGTAAAAAAGAAGGTGGAAACCCTTTGGCTGATATCAAAAATTTGTCAATAGGTTCATACCCAACTTTGCAAAAAATCGTAAATCTCAATTTTGATGGGACGCAAATTGCTACTTCTAAAGTTGCCATTAGAGTAAAAGAATATAAAAGTTCTGATCCAAACAGTGCTATCACGGAGATTAAGATTTACGCAGTTAAGGGTGCATCTACGGATAAAACAAATTGGAAATTGGTTAAAACAGTTCCTTATAGCAGTGATTCTACTTTATTAGAAGTATCTGGTACTGAATTAGCAACTGCATTAGGTGTTCCTGCTATTGCAGCTTCCTTTACTCCTGGTGACTATTATACTTTTTATAATGTAATTACCACCAAGGGTGGTCAGAAATTTGACATTAATACAACTCCAGGTGCATTAGGTACCCTATCTGCTTATAAAGCAGCTTTTGTTTGGCAAGCTTATATCACTTGCCCATTCACAGGGGGTATGGAAGGCGACTATGAAGTGGTACAAGATGATTGGGCTGATTGGAGCGTTGGTGATATTGTTCGTATTAAAGACGTTGCCGGAAAAAATCAAATCAGTTTGGAAGAGGTTTGGCCAAATCCTTCTTATGGTGATTTAATAGCTCCAATTATAGTAAATGTAGATCCTAGCAATGGTGTTGCAAGTGTTCCAAAAGTAATTTTCGCCGACTATGGTCAGAAAACTTCTGCACAAGGATACAGTGCTGCGGAAGGGGTAGCTGATGATAAATTAGCTTGTGGATATGTTTTCTCTTGTAGTGGATTTATATCTCTAAACATAAGATTGATTTACGGCACAACTGACTACGGCCCTAATAAACTTGTGCTTAAACGACTATAACAATACATTCATTCTATTAATAAAAAAGAGCATTCAATTATTGGATGCTCTTTTTTATTCCAGCTATAATTGTATTACTATATTTTGTATTTGTTTCTTTTAATGTTGTTTGCACTCCTTCAAATGACCTATAGATCATCGGTTACTTATTTCGATGTCTAATTAGATTAATATTCTGTAAATGCCCAACCATTGCGTTAATTGTAAAAAATTACTGGTATTACTGTCTCATTTTTATATTGCTAAATAAAAAATGATTGAATTTTATACAGTTAACAAAACAACAACTGACTAAAGTACTTTGTCTTATTATCTAAAAAAGGAATCCCGACTGCAATATGCAGTCGGGATTCCTTTTAATTCAACACTACTTGGTTGCTTTATTATCCAATTATAAAGTAATTTCTACTCTAATAAATGAATATCTACCATTCATGCCCAATTGTGTTACTCTTCTTGAATAGTTGAATTGGTTGTTGGAAGAAACACCATTATTGTTGGTAAAGCCAGCTTGTTGTGCGGTTTTAGTTTCTACAAAAGTGTTGTAAGTTGGACTGGTAGAAGTAACATCTAAACGATGTAAAGTACCTGCCGACGCTTTTAATAAGTCGGAATACACATCAAACAGATTATTAGCACCTACTGATAATTTTAATTGATCATTTACTTTGTAACCAATAGTTAAATCGGTAACTAATCTAGCACCTAGTTCCTGACGATAGAACCAACTACCTACTAAATTACCCCCTGATGTACCTTCTAAATGAATGACTTTACCAAAATATGTGGCTCTTAATAATGTGCTCCATTTATTTTTTTTGTATGTTACACCGAAGTTGCCTTTTACTTGAGGGTTACCTTCTATTAAGGTTGCTTTGTTAATAGGGCTTAAATAAATATGCTCTTTACCGGCTAATTTATCAGATGCTTTTACTTTTCCAATTAATTCACGTTTAGTAAAAGTACCTGCTAATTCTAATTTTAAAGATTGACCCTTTGGCATTTTTATATTGTACGTTGCAATCGCATCTACACCAGATGTACGTAAATCAACTGCATTGGCCATAAATACGCCACGTGACGCATTGTTATTCAATAAAATATTATAAATCGCCTGATCTTGTGCACTACCGGTTGCACTACCACTAAATGCATCTGTTAAAATGATGCGGTCATTTACACGTGTGCTGAATCCATCAACTGTAAGGGTAAAGCCACCATACTTTGCGGTAACACCTAAACTTACACTAGTTGCTAATTCTGCTTTTAATGAAGGGATACCTAATAAATCTGCTGCTTTGCTATTGTTGGGTAATGTGGCATCATCATATGCAATTCCACCCTGGAAAACAGTGGACGTTTTGGTTAAATATTTTTGTTGTAAAGATGGTGCTCTAAAGCCGGTACTGATTGCACCTCTTAAATTAATGTGTTGATCTATTTTATAACGGGCAGCTAATTTACCGCTTAGATTACTTCCAAAATCTGAATAATTTTCAAAGCGAACGGCTCCGTCTACCAATAAACCTTTAACTGGTTCAATTTCTAAATCAGAATACAAAGCAAATGAGGTTCTGTTAGCATTGATCGTATTATCTGATCTAAAGCCCGGAAATACCTGCGCACCACCGGCTGGAATGGACGACCTATTATCTGCCAAGGTTAATGTTGTTGGCGCACCATTAAATATATCTACTGCACCATTTGTTCTACGCATGTAGTTAGCCCATGATGATTCTTCACCCGCTTTTTGTTGGTAATTTTCGTAACGAAATTCAGCACCAAATGCCAGGTTAGCCTTTACTGCATTGTCGTATTTTTTAGACAAATCGAAGTTGGTAGTGTTTTGGCGGAACTGTAAAACACCTGCATCAAATGAAGTTTGTTTCAATCCATTATTGTAATAGCCCGAAACGTTTAATGAATTTTCTACTGAAAACTTAAATGCGTTTTGTCCATACACATTACTCAAATCATACTCCCAACTGCCTAATTTGCCTTTTAAGCCGGTTCCCAATGATATATCTGAAATTACAGAACCAATTTCTGGTAAGAATCCTTTTGGATATATAGCAGGAATATTGGTATTTTGATAAGGTAAACGGTAAAAACCTGTAGAATTACCTACGCGTTGGCTAAGGATGCTGAAAAAATAAAATTCATTGTTATTCTTTAATTTTAATGCACCATTAATTACACCTTGTACGTTTTGTGTACGAGACTGGCCCACACGCATTTGTAAATCATTACGAGTAATTTTTAAACTGTCTAATAAAAACTGGCTATTTACATCGCCGCTTCTGCCAGTACGATTGTCTATATCACCGGCTCTTTCACCTGAGCGCACCGTAGGTTCACGTTTTTCAAACACGCCGGTAAAGTTGATGAAGCTACCTTTAGTTTTTCCCAGCTGCCAACCGTAATTAATAGTTGCTTGTACTTTTTGACCATCGATTACATTTCTTTTGATGTACACGGGATCTATACCATTTGCAAAATTACCTGCATTTGCATTGGTGTAAGCTTCATAAGCAGTCATGTTTGCGCCATAGCTTAATGTAGCTTTGCCCTTATTCACATTATTATTTAGTTGAACGTTTAATACACCTGCAATGGCATCGGAACCATATTGCGCAGCTGCACCATCGCGTAACAACTCGATTTTATCTATAGCAGCAGCAGGTATGGAGTTTAAGTCTGTACCAACAGAACCGCGCCCCATTGTACCATTTAAGTTTACCAACGCAGTGGTATATCTTCTTTTACCGTTTAATAAAACCAATGTTTGATCGGGGCCTAAACCTCTAACAGTAGCTGGGTCTATATGATCTGTACCGTCTGCCACTGTTTGTGGGGTAGAGTTAAACGAGGGTGCTACGTAGTTTAAAATTCCGGTTAAGTCCGTTTGCGGAATGTCGGAAATCAAACTCTTTACATCAAACACATCTACCGGCACCGTGCTTTCTAATTTTGTACGCGGTACGCCTCTGGAGCCCAATACAACCACCTCTTCTAAGTTAGATTTGGCCAACTTCAGTTGAATGTTTAACGGGGTATTTCCCTGTGTTTGTACTTCTGCAGTTTCAAAACCAATGTAGCTAACGGTTAATATAGTTCCGTTTTCTACTTCAATAGCAAAGCTTCCATCTGCATTGGTAACAGTTTTGTTTTTCACACCTTTGGCTGATACTGTTGCAGCCGATAGTGGTTTACCATTATTGTCTTTTACCGTTCCGGTAATTGTAGCTTTTTGCGCAATAGCAAAATAGCTAATCAAACTCGTTAATACGAGCAATTGAATTTTTCTAAGCATAGTTTATATTTAAAGTGAAGAATGCAAATATAATCATTAGTCTTGTATATTGGTAGACTATATGATTTGATGCATAAATATACTAAAAATCACTATTTATAGATAAATTATTATAAAATTGATTAAAACTTTATTTCTTCTTCGTGTTCATTGAAAAAATGAAACTCAATTATGTGGTAGTTGGTATTTGACTTGATTTTTATTTTAGTGTTGAATTTCCTGCTCCATTTTTTAATGGTTGAATTAAAGAACCAGCCTTTGGTTAAGTGCGAATAAACGATTGGATGCACCATAAGAGTAAGGTTCTTATGTGCATGGCTGGTTAAATAATACAAGCGCTTTTCAATTTCATCTTCTAATAAAAGGGTAGAGGATATTTTACCGGTGCCATTGCAAACTGGGCAAGCTTCAGACGTATTGATGTTCATCTCCGGCCTCATTCGTTGGCGAGTAACTTGTAATAACCCGAATTTAGAAATAGGAAGCACGGCGTGTTTTGCACGGTCGGTTTTCATGAACTCTTCCATGGCTTCTTGTAGTTTCTTTTTATTGTCGGGCAGTTTCATGTCAATGAAATCAACTACAATAATTCCTCCAATATCTCTGAGCCTAAGTTGACGAGCTATTTCTTCTGCAGCCTCCATATTGGTTTGTAAGGCATTCTCTTCCTGGTTATTGCTTACACTCTTATAACCGCTATTCACGTCTATTACGTGCAAGGCTTCGGTATGTTCAATGATTAAGTATGCTCCGCTCGGTAAATTAACCGTTTTACCAAAAGAAGATTTCACTTGTTTGGTAATGCCATACTGATCAAATAATGGCAAACCACTGCTTTGAAATAAACTTACTATATCTGTTTTGTCGGGTGCAATTCGCTGTATATAGTTTTGCGTGGCTGTATACAAACTTTTGTCGTTCACCACCACTTTATTAAAGTCGGCACTCAACAAATCGCGAAGAATGCTGGTCGTTTTAGTTTCTTCGCTTAAAATACGAACTGGGGCAACTGCACCCTTTAAATTTATCTGTATGCTTTTCCAGCTTTCTATTAATGATAAAAGATCTTGATGCAATTCTGCTGTGCTTTTACCTTCAGCAGCAGTTCTTACAATGATTCCAAAATTTTTAGGGCGAATCGATTCAACTATTTTCTGCAAGCGTTTACGTTCATCGCTCGAATGAATTTTTTTGGATACAGCCACAATTTCATTGAAGGGGGTTACCACCACAAATCTACCCGGCAAAGAAAGTTCGCAGCTTAAACGGGGGCCTTTGGCAGCAATAGGCTCTTTTAGAATTTGAACCAATACATTGGGCTTGCCATTTAATACCTCATTTATTTTACCGGTTTTTACAATCTCCGGTTCAGTCTGGAATTTAGAAAAGTCGAACCCATTTGGTTCTTTATCGTTCATTGCCAGCTGCGTATATTTAATAATCGAGCGAACATAAGGACTTAAGTCTGTATAATGCAGAAAGGCGTCTTTTTCAAAACCCACATCTACAAATGCAGCATTTAAACCCGGAATGAGTTTTTTTACTTTACCAAGATAAAGGTCACCCACAGCAAAATTCATGTCAGCACTTTCGCTATGGAGCTCCACCAGTTTCTTATCTTCCAATAAAGCTATTTCAACACCTGTTGGGGTTGAGTTTATAATTAATTCTTTGTTCACTTAAGCAACTTTAAAATACAAATATACCGCCCGGATAGCAGGCAGTGTCTATCTACTTAAACTATAAATCATCGCTGAACGGTAGGGAAGAAGGATGGATAAAGTTGCAATGGGAAGGGTGCAGCGATAGTATGTAGATAAGTATTACAAGCACTGTAATTTGATATACAGTGCTTGTAAAATATGTTCAATAGAAACAGAACTATTTATTCTTTTTCTTATGACGATTCTTTCTTAAACGTTTTTTTCTTTTGTGTGTAGCGATTTTATGACGCTTTCTCTTTTTACCACAAGGCATACCAAGATATTTTATATAGTTAAAAAATAATTTATTTTTTTAATTCCTCTATTCTTTTGGTCAGTTCGGCTTTGGCTTCAGGGATATTTACCATTTGCTTTGCCTTTTCATAATAAACAATTGCATTTGCTTTGTCTCCCTTTAAATCAAATGATTCTGCAATATGAAATACTGCTTCCACATTGGTTGGATCTACCTTTAAAACAGCTTGAAAACGTTCAATTGCTTTATCGTATTGACCACTTTTTTTGCCTCCTAACCCTAAAACCATCTGTCCATATACATTTCCCGGATCCTTTTGAACCACTTCTCTGATGGGTAAAATACCCTCCATTGGGTTGTTGCTGAGGTTTCCAAAAATGTAACAAGCACCTAGTCCAATCTTGCTGGAATCGTTAGCAGGATTGATTTTCAATGATTTTTCTAAAAGAACTTTTGCATTGCTAGCCAACCAGTTTTGCATGGTGGGCTCCCCTGTTGCCATTAGTCTGTTTAAAAACAACCGGGCGGCAAAGGTGAGGCTTTTTTCAGAATTTTCCAACTTCGCAGCCTCAGAAGTATAATAAGCGTATGGTTCGAAGAGTTGACCACTATCTTTCCAGAATCGGGCTAATTGATGAAATACGTGTATTTGTTGGTCTTTATCGGCTATTTTAGCTACAGATGCCTCTAAATTATTAAGTCGTTGAACTTGTTCCGGCTTTAATTTAGCATAGGCTTCAGCTAAAATATTCTTCTTAAAATCTATTTTTTCAGGGGCATGATCATGACCATCATCAGCCGAATGAGCAGAATTTGATTTCAGGGGTATGGTTCTACCTCCAATATACAATCCTACACAAGCCAATACCGATAGGGCAATAAGTATATAATGCTGCTTTTTCACTTTGAATTTGCTTTTGGCAAAGGTAGCTTACTTGTGCTTGCTTTTCACTTCACTTACAAATTCTTTTGCAGGTTTAAATGCAGGTATAAAATGCTCTGGAATTTCTACGGCAATATTTTTCTTAATATTTCGTCCAATTTTAGCTGCCCTTTTCTTTGTGATAAAGCTGCCAAAACCACGGATATAGATATTTTGTCCTTGAGAAAGACTTTCTTTTACCTCTTTAAACATGGTTTCTAACGTCACCAAAACATCTACTTTTGGAATACCGGTTTTTTCTGAGATGTTATTGATGAGATCTGATTTTCTCATTTGATATGGTTTTGAATGGTTTCTACGGATTAAAGTAAATCAAAAAGATTGAATTATGCAAAAAAATATATGACTAATTTTGTGAATTTATATATAATTACACAAATCATTCAATTAGTTACAATTATAAAATTCATACAATATATCCAATAACCCCATTTTTTATATTTTGAAAAAAGCACCCTCCCATATCCAATTGTTGCAAAATGAAGCATTGCAATCATCATTTACCAATGTATTGATGCAATGGAATAAAACCCATAACAAACGTACAATGCCCTGGAAGGGCGAAAAAGATCCATATAAAATTTGGCTGAGTGAAGTAATGCTGCAACAAACACGGGTTGAACAAGGATGGCCTTACTTTAGCAGATTTATAGAACATTTTCCTACCATCATTCATTTAGCTAATGCTAAAGACGAGGCAGTATTTAAATTGTGGGAAGGGTTAGGATATTACAGCAGGTGTAGAAATTTACTCTTTACAGCTCGTTTCATTGCTTTTGAATTAGGTGGACAATTTCCGCAAACTTATGATGACTTAATTAAATTAAAGGGTGTGGGGCCTTATT
>JBIIAP010000116.1:0-8283 GCA_044239855.1 Sediminibacterium sp.
CTGTTTTTATGATAGTTGCTGCTTGAATATTAGCCGTTTTTTCATAAAAATCTACTGCTTTATTGTATTTCATATACTCTGACCATGCCTTATCCAGCTTAACTTTTAGCTGCTTAACCATAGCTTGTGAAGAGGCAATTGCCACTTCTTCATTTGCTTTGGCTGCCAATACTTTTTGTTTTTGGGCTTTATTAAATAGTGCAACAGACATCCCTAAATTAAGGGAGGAAAAACGATCAAGCATTCCAAATTTTTTCTCCGATTTATCATTTAACATTTGCCAACCATTTAAAGATTGATTGGTGTAACCAACCATCCATTCGGGTTTTGTTTTAGCTTTTGTAAGTTCAGTTTCAGCTATTGCCTGTTGAACTTGTTTTTGATATAGTGCTATAAATGGATTTAATTGCCATTGCGCAGTATCAAATAACTGAACGGCAGATACGAAAGGATCTATTGCAATAATGTTATTGGAAGATTGAACCAATAATCCAAGCTGTTGTTGAGTCTCATATACATCTTCCGCCTGCATATTTAATTGTAACTTGTTCTGCATCACTAAATGGTCGATGGTTGTTTTTTCTAACAAATTACTTTCTCCCTTTTCTAGTCTAAGTGTTGCTATACGCTGGTAAGTACTAAAAATACTATCAACCTGTTGCAGTAATAATTGATTGGCCTGTAAATATTGAAGTTGAATATACAATTGTCGGGCTAGTCGTTTTACATCCATCACCTGAACCTGTGTATTGGCTTTTGCTGTAGCAAAAAATGATTCAAATAGATTTTTTTGCTTTTGATAAACAATACCTGAACTAAAAGACTGGAGCACACTAAATTTGGCATCAAACCCTGCTGTATTATAATTACCCAATTCAGATCCAATTTGCGTTTTAGGAATATCCTTTGAAGTTGCGGGCAAGAGGCTGTAATAGTTTTCTTGTAATCTGCTCACCTTTAAGCCGGGTGCATTTTGTTCTGCCAGTTTCAATACTTCTTTTAATTGCATTGGTTGTAAAGGATCAACTGATTGAGCAGATAAAGTTACACTCAACAACATTACGCCAATAGTAGACAAGGCTTTCATATGCGTACTTTTCTTTCTTCTATCGAACAATAAATATAAACAAGGCAAAACAATCAGCGTTAACACGGTAGCAGTAAGTAAACCGCCAATCACAACTGTAGCCAAAGGTCGTTGCACTTCAGCACCTGCTCCATTGCTTATTGCCATTGGTAGAAAACCCAAAGAAGCCACTGCCGCTGTCATTAAAATGGGTCTTAATCTTGTTTCAGTGGCATGCAAAATAATGTCTTTAACATTCGAATCATCATTGACTCTTAATCGAACAATTTCAGTAATCAACACAATCCCATTTAATACGGCAACCCCAAATAAAGCAATAAATCCAACTCCTGCCGAAATACTAAATGGCATTCCTCTTAGCCACAAACTAAATATTCCTCCTGTAGCTGACAATGGGATTGCAGAAAAAATCAATAACCCATATTTTATTTTGTTAAATGCAAAATACAATAGCACAAAAATCAATAATAAGGCTATTGGTAATGCGATTGCTAAACGCGCAGAAGCATTTTGTAAATTTTCATATTGTCCACCATAAGAAACAACATATCCTGTTGGCAGCTTGATGTTATTTTTTACCTTTTGTTGCAACTCCTCCACAATAGTTTGAACATCTCTGCCACGTACATTAAACCCTACCATAATTCTTCTTCTGGCTTCTTCGTGTTGAATTTGATATGGTCCTTCTTTTAATTCAACGGTAGCCAATTCATTTAAAGGAACTTGTAATCCATCTGCCACACCAATCATTAAATTCCCTAAATTATTCAAATCGCCACGTTGTTCTTTATTTAATCTAACCACTAAATCAAATCGTTTATCTCCTTCAAACACCACCCCGGCTGCACTTCCAGCATAAGCAGCTTGAACAGTGCGATTGATTTCTGCTACCGATGCCCCATATTTGGCAATGGCCAATCTGTTGTACTGAATGACCATCTGAGGAACACCCGTAACGGTTTCAACATACAAATCTTTAGCACCCTCCACTTGATTAATCAACAATCCCATTCTTTCAGCAATTGCTGCTAATGAATCTAAATCATCTCCAAATATTTTGCAAACTACATCTTGTCTAGCACCGGTCATTAACTCATTGAAACGCATTTGTACCGGAAATTGAAATCCGGTTGTTACTCCGGGAACTTGCTGCAATGCGGTACTCATTTTTTCGGCAAGCTGATCAAATGTTTCCGCACTGGTCCATTCTTTTTTATCTTTTAAAATCACTATCATATCTGCGGCTTCTAAAGGCATAGGATCGGTAGGTATTTCACCGGAGCCAATTTTAGTTACCACTTTTGTTACTTCGGGAAATGAGTCTAATAATACTTTTGCGGTCTTTTGAACTGCATCTACCGTATTCGTTAAAGATGATCCGGTTAGCAATCTTGTTTCAACCGCAAAATCACCTTCTTCTAATTTTGGTATAAACTCTCCACCGAATGTACTCATGATGTATGCAGCAACTAAAAAAAGTAGTACGCTGATACCTACAATAGTTTTGGGTATAGACAATACTTTTTCTAACAAAGGCTTATACCAATTACTTATTGCAGCAATCATTCTATCGGAAAAATTAGCGGACACATTGATTCTTTTACTTAAAAACAATGCACTCATCATTGGAATGTAGGTCAGTGATAATAAAAAGGCTCCTAAAATTGCAAATGAAACCGTTTCTGCCATTGGTCTGAACATTTTACCTTCAATTCCCTGCAACGACAATACAGGCAGATAAACTACTAGAATAATGATTTGACCAAATGCTGCGGCATTCATCATTTTTTTGGCGCTGCCCCCTACTTCGGTGTCCATCTCATTCTGACTTAAAAACACATTTCCTCTGTTCCTGATACCATATTGTAATTTATGCAATACAGCTTCTACTATGATCACGCCTCCATCTACCAATAAACCAAAATCGAGTGCACCTAAACTCATTAAGTTTCCGCTTGTACCGGTAATATTCATCATTATTACCGCAAATAATAGCGACAAAGGAATAACAGAAGCAACAATAAAACCTGCTCTTAAATTACCCAGGAATATTACCAATACAAAAACTACTATAAGCGCTCCTTCAATCAAATTATTTTTTACCGTACCAATTGCATTATCAACCATTTTAGTTCTATCGAGGAACGCTTCTATTACTACCCCTTCTGGTAGTGAGGTTTCGATTTCCTTTATTTTTGCTTTTATATTTTTTATAACATCCTTACTATTTTCCCCTTTCAGCATCATTACTACTGCACCGGGTACTTCGCCGGAAGCCCCATAAACGGTTGCCCCATATCGAATAGCAGTTCCATATTGTACAACTGCAATATTTTTCACTAAAACAGGAATTGAGCCATTCACCCTTTTTACTACAATGTTCTCAATATCTGCTAAGTTTTTTACCAGGCCTTCTGTTCTGACATACAAAACATTTGGTCCTTTCTCAATATAGGCTCCCCCGGCATTTTGGTTATTTTCTTCCAGCGCTTTAAATACGTCTGAAATGGTAAGTCCAAAGCTTTTTAATTGATCGGTTTTAACAGCAACTTCATATTGTTTGAGTGAACCGCCAAAACTGCTTACATCTGCTACACCATTGGTACCCAACAGCTGACGACGCACCACCCAATCCTGAATAGTTCGTAGCTCTGTTAAACTGTATTTACCCTCATAACCGGGTTTTGTTTTAACTACATATTGAAATATCTCCCCTAAACCTGTAGTAACAGGCCCCATTTCCGGAATACCCATTCCAGCAGGAATTTGTGTTTGCACCGTAACCAGACGCTCACTTACCTGTTGCCTTGCCCAATATACATCAGTGTGGTCATCAAATACCACCGTTACAATACTTAACCCGAATCTAGAAAAACTGCGCTGTTCTTTAATACCCGGAACATTCCTGGTAGCTTGCTCAACCGGAACAGTAATAAAACGCTCTACATCCGGTGCTCCCAAACCGGGTGACACAGTAATAATCATCACCTGATTATTGGTTATATCGGGTACAGCATCAATTGGTAGTTTAAACACTTCGAAAATGCCAAAAATGATTAACCCAATTGTAAATAACCCCACTATTAATTTGTTTCGAATAGAAAAATCGATAATCTTATTCAGCATGAGTTTCCTTTATTTCAATGCAAACAGTATTTACATTGCTTTATCAATGAATATAAACACGAAATAAATTCATGTTACATTTACTAAAATATGTTGTTAAGCATCTATTCGGGGAGGCTGGAAGATGGCTGTCATAGGCAAAAACATATAATCGTTTTCCTCTAATGAAGAAAATGTGACGGGGGGTAATGGAATAGCAGGTGCTTCTACTTCCATTTTTTGAATAGGCATACTGATTGCACTAATCATGCAACCGTCTGCACTATGCTTTTTAAACGGAAGTTGCATATCCTGAGCAATATCATCGTCTATAATTGGATTGATATAGTGCATATTGATAAACCCAGCTACACTCAATGATGGATTTTGCTGGTGATGCTTTATATAGTGTTTCACCATAAATGGAACCTTCAGCAGCTGATTAGCATCTGTGGCACCTAATAAATAGGTTAATAATACCAATATAACCGTAAAACGTTTCACCCTTTAAAGGTAATTAAGTTAGTTTACAAAATTCCACCAGATTCCTAATCTTGTCCACAACCCTGTTCCAAGGTAATCATTGGCCATTAAGTTTCGCTGGTTAAACCCAAATGTGCCATTGGAATTACTGATTGATTGAAGGTTTTCTACCCTTACAAACCCTTTAAAACTTTTGATTCTAAAATTTAAAAAAGCATTGATTTCTGGTCTGTTATTAATATTGGTAGTATTCTGATAAAAGAATTGCCCCACCATAGGGCTGTAATTGTCTGCCTTGTAACTAGAGTTATATCTTATTTCAAACCCTGTTGATAAGTATAAATTCGTATAGAAATTGCCTTCAAACGCCAGCCTGTTTCTGGTAAAAAGGAAAGGTATATTGATGGGAGGATTACCGGTTGTTTGTTGCAGATGTACTTCTGCATACCAATTCCAGTGTTTAGATAATTTAATCTTTTTCTCTGCAGCTAAATGAAGTACATTAAACAAAGTAGACTCCTGGCGAGCAGTAAAAAAACTATCGAAATACATAAAATTATTGACAATAAAGTATTCGCCCGATAACTTAAATTCCTTTAGCGGATTGTCATAAGTACCCAATATCTTTATGCTATTTTCCTTGTTGTAATTCCCGCTATTTTTAACCGGAAATGAGCTTAACGGATTTAATATAAAAGAAGGGGATCGATTAACATTTTGAAATCCAATATTAAGATATCCTATTTTTTTGCTTAATTGTCTCCTTAAACTCACTAAAGCACTGTAATCGCCTGCATTCAGTCCATTAACATACAGCTTACCTGCAGCTTCAACATCCCAAATCTGGTTCCTTGTTCTGTTCCTATATTCTGCAGAAGAATACAAGTTATAGAAATTGGATGTTGAAGTGGAATCGAATGTTCCTTTTAAATTTTGTAAAGCTATACTGGCTTTGAAAAATTGGCTCTGATTGTTTTTTTCAGGGAAAGTGATTAAGCTAAACTCATTTTGAAGATTACGCCATTGGTCATTAAAATTGATACTAACACCTGTATGAGCTGTATAATTAAAATATGTTTTATATCTGATTGAATCTACTGCAACATCAAAGAAATTAAAGGATTGATTAGTTAGATTGAGCGTATGTTCTACTCGAAATCTTGGGTAAAATATTTTAAACGTATTGGAGTCGGTAACGATAGAATCTTGTTGACCAAAATCATAATGATGCTTAAATAAAAATACATTTTCCTTGTATAAATTACCGGTAAATACATTGGTGTTGAAAGGATTCCTAACAACAACTCCGGCCTTACCCATTCTGGTATCTAATTCATATGGATCATTAAGTGCCAGACTATCAATCTTAGTTTTATCTATCAGTCCACCGTTTTCTGATGAAGATGATTTATTAGACAGCATAATCAGAAAAAACTCATACCGCCGATTTTTTGTTTGATAGTGTGTGTTAAATCTGACATTATTATGGCTTGCATTTTGATTCTTTAACGAGCCGGGAGCATTGCTGAATCGGTATTCTAATCCAAAATTAAAGTTACTCTTTCTATTTTGGGTATGCAAAATACTCAATAGCTGCTCAGATTTACTACCAATTAAATACGACAATTCGGAATAAGGTCGGGTAGTTTGGTAAAATCGAGTGTTTTCTATGGTGTACTTGTACACATCATATTGATGAAAACCAGCATCAAATCCTGCCTTCATAATTGGATTAAACAAAAAGGATTGTGCCGCAGTTCCATAATTACCCAAATGATAAAAAGTATAGGGTAATGGAAATCTTGTATAAAAATCATTGATGGATGAATCTATCGTTCGATTTCGGGTCGAATCAAAATTTCTGTAGTATATCGTTATGGAATCTGCAAATTTATCTCTTTTTTGCAAGGAGTCTCTTTTAGAGCTACTACCTCCACCTGATCCAAATCCCCCACCACTTTGAAGGCTCGACAATCGATCAAAACCGCCACCCTGCGCATGTAATAAACTAATAGTACACATGCTGCCAAGTAGTAATAATATGAGACTTCCAAGAAAACGCATATTATTCAACTTCTTTAACTAACTCGCTAAACAATAAAGTTAACTTAGGTTCAGCTTCATTAGCTGCCTGTAAAACTTCTTCGTGAGTAATCACATTATTTTCTTCTCTAATACCTAAATCTGTAATCACACTAATTGCAAATACTTTCATTCCACAATGAACAGCGGCAATTGTTTCTTGAACGGTGCTCATACCAACTGCATCTCCACCTAATATATGAATCATTTTATATTCGGCTCTGGTTTCAAATGTTGGACCGGTAACACCTACATAAACTCCTTCCTGCAATGGGATGTTGTTTTTGCCGGCAATGAATTTTACTTGATTAATGATTGTTTTGCTGTAAGGCTCACTCATATCAGGAAAACGGGTTCCCAATGCTTCTTCGTTTTTACCCAACAATGGATTTACGGTGAACATACTAATATGATCATTAATCACCATTAAATCTCCTACTTTAAAATTGGTATTCACTCCTCCAGCTGCGTTTGACAATAATAGGGTTTTAACGCCCAACATATGCATTACTCGAACAGGATAAGCTACCTGTTGTGCAGAATAACCTTCATAAAAATGAAAACGACCAGACATTACCCATACTTTCTTTCCACTCAACTCCCCTAAAATTAGCTTTCCGGTATGTCCTTGAACCGTACTTACAGGAAAATGAGGGATTTCTGAATACGGAATGGCAATCTCCGTTTTAATTACATTGGCTAAATTTCCCAGGCCACTGCCTAATATAATTCCAACAGTTGCTTGGGTACTTATTTTACCTTGGATATAGGCTTTCGTTTCAGCTAGTTGTTCTAATAATGTAGACATAATATAAATTAGGCATCAAATATAGGTTAAAAAATAAGGCCATCAACAGAGTTGATGGCCTTAGGTAAGGTATCAAAGTTAAATTTAGCTAATACGTTTAACGTTAACTGCATTCAATCCTTTACGTCCCTCTTGTACGTCAAAAATCACTTTGTCATTAGCTTCAATCTGATCGATTAAGCCATTCGCATGTACAAAAGTTTCTTTGTTGGAATCATCATGCTTAATAAAACCAAAACCTTTTTCTTCGTTAAAGAACTTTACAGTTCCTTGAATTTGTGTGTCCATTGTAAATTGATAAAATTATTAAAGCACAAAGGTAACATAATATACTTCGCCCACCTAATTAAACTGGATATGCAAATGTTAAATCAAACAGAAAAATAAAATCATGCAATTATGCATCTATTAATGAAGTGATTATCTGCTAATATTCAATTTGTTAAATTATTGAGATGTATGAAAATATTCAGTTGAACATATATAGTTTTATTGGACTTGTTACGACATTTTTATTTATTCATCGACTATCTTACAAATACCATGTCAATATAATAAAACGAGAAATTCATCCTATTCAAAAGAAGTATGGTTCATTTTATACTGTCAAGTAACGCTATAACATTAGCGTGATCCAAAAAAAGAATTGATAGTTGTTAAACCAATTAATTCATCATGCCTTCCGCTATAAGGCCTATAATAAACCAACACAGTATAT
>JBIIAP010000117.1:0-8195 GCA_044239855.1 Sediminibacterium sp.
TATAAATTTTATACATATATGCTTAAAAAGGCTACCAAATTTGGTAGCCTTTTTGCTTTATTAGGGCTTACTAGCCAATCTTATCCAATTTTTATCACTTTCTCTACACAAATAATTGCTAAAACTCATTGCACTATCAGCAGAATGTGTACCTTTGCCGCTCTAAAAATTAGAATTTTTATGGCTGATTTGAAATTTCAACGAAACTTTGGTATTGCCGCTCACATTGATGCTGGTAAAACCACTACCACTGAGCGTATCCTGCGCTATACAGGTATGACCCATAAAATTGGTGAAGTACATGATGGTGCTGCTACTACAGACTGGATGGAGCAGGAAAAAGAAAGAGGTATTACCATTACTTCTGCAGCGGTAAGCTGTCAGTGGAAATTCCCAACTGATAAAGGAAAAGCTATTGCTGATACTAAAAGCTATTATTTCAATATCATCGATACTCCCGGACACGTTGACTTTACCGTAGAAGTAGAACGTTCTATGCGTGTGTTAGATGGTTTGATTGCCCTATTTTCTGCAGTGGATGGTGTTGAACCACAATCAGAAACAGTATGGCGTCAGGCTAATCGTTACAAAGTACCACGTATTGGATTTGTAAATAAAATGGATCGTGCTGGTGCCGATTTCTTGAATGTGGTAAAACAAGTGAAAGAAATGTTGGGTGCTAATGCAGTTCCTTTACAATTGCCAATTGGTGCCGAAGATAATTTTAAAGGGGTAGTTGACCTTATTAAAATGAAAGGTATTGTATGGCATGCGGAAACAGAAGGAATGACCTTCGATGAAATTCCAGTTCCTGAAGATATGTTGGAAGATGTTAAAATCTGGAGACAAAATTTAATCGAAGCAGTTGCTGAATATGATGAAAAATTAATGGAGAAATTCTTCGAGAACCCTGATTCTATCTCTGAAGATGAGGTTCATGAAGCAATTCGTAAAGCATGTATCGATTTAAGTATCGTTCCGATGATGTGCGGTTCTTCTTTCAAAAATAAAGGGGTTCAAACAGCATTAGATGCGGTTTGTCGCTATTTGCCTTCTCCAATAGATGTTGAAGACACACAAGGTACTGATCCTGATACAGGAGATATAATTACACGTAAACCAGATGCGAAAGAGCCATTTGCTGCATTAGCATTTAAAATCATGACCGATCCTTTTGTTGGTCGTTTGGCTTTCTTCCGTTGCTATTCTGGTCACTTAGATGCCGGTTCTTATGTACTAAATGTAAGAAGTGGTAAAAAAGAGCGTATCAGCCGTATTATGAAAATGTTTGCCAACAAGCAAAACCCAATCGATTTCATCGAAGCTGGTGATATCGCTGCAGCTGTTGGTTTCAAAGAAATTAAAACAGGAGATACTCTTTGTGATGAAAATCATCCAATTACGTTAGAGAACATGTTCATTCCAGAGCCTGTAATCGCTATCGCAGTTGAACCTAAAACACAGGCCGATGTAGATAAAATGGGTATGGCTATTGCTAAATTGGTAGAAGAAGATCCAACATTGCGTGTAAATACCGATGAAGATACTGGTCAAACCATTCTTCGTGGAATGGGTGAATTACACTTAGAGATCATTATTGATCGTATGCGTCGTGAATTTAAGGTAGAAGTTAACCAGGGTGCACCACAGGTTGCTTACAAAGAATCATTTGGTAAAACTATTGAACACAGAGAAGTGCTTAAAAAGCAGTCTGGTGGTCGTGGTAAGTTCGCTGATATTCAATTTGAAATCGGACCAGCTGATGAAGAGTGGCTAAAAGAAAATGAAGGAAAGCATTTCCAGTTTGTAAATGATTTATTTGGAGGTTCAATCCCTAAAGAATTCGTACCTGCAATCGTGAAAGGATTTGAAACCTCAATGACAACAGGAGTATTAGCAGGATATCCGGTTAATAACATGAAAGTTCGTGTATATGATGGTAGTTACCATGATGTGGATTCTGATGCGATGAGCTTTGAATTGTGCGCAAAAGGCGGTTTCCGTGAAGCTGGTCGTAAAGCAAAACCAACATTACTTGAACCAATCATGAAGGTAGAGGTATTAACTCCTGATCAATACATGGGAGATGTAACCGGTGACTTAAACAGAAGAAGAGGTATGTTGGAAGGAATGGATAGCCGTGCTAATTTACAGGTTATTAAGGCAAAAGTTCCTTTGAGTGAAATGTTTGGTTATGTAACTCAACTTCGTTCATTAAGTTCTGGTCGCGCAACTTCTACTATGGAGTTTTCTCACTATAACCCGGCTCCAAATAACATTGCTGAAGAAGTAATTGCAAAGAGTAAAGGCAAAGTGAAAATTGAAGAATAATAAGTCTATCTTTTTCAATAATACAAAAGCCTTCGCATGGAGGCTTTTGTATTATATATAATAAAAATTAAATACAAAACAAAAATTGGGGATAAAACAAGTGGAATTTGAAATATTTTAAAAAAATATGCCCATTTTCCTAAAATAATTGGAAAATAAATCAAAAAAAACTTGTCTATTCAAATGTTGCTCGCTACCTTTGCAACCCCAACGTAAAAATTGGTATTGGCTATGTCTCAACGAATCAGAATTAAATTACAATCATACGACCACAATCTGGTAGATAAGTCTGCAGAGAAGATCGTAAAAACAGTACGCAGTACAGGTGCAGTAGTAACAGGTCCTATTCCTTTGCCTACGCACAAGAAAATATTCACTGTATTACGTTCTCCACACGTTAACAAGAAAAGTCGTGAACAGTTCCAATTAGCTACGCACAAGCGTCTAATGGATATTTACACTTCTTCTTCTAGAACTGTAGATGCGTTGAGTAAGCTAGATTTACCTTCAGGGGTTGAAGTTGAAATCAAAGCCTGATAAAAATCGTTCTTCCAAAGGGAAAAATGAAACAAAATAAAATATTTCATCTGCCAATTTTGATTCTTAAAAGAAAGCAGCTCTGATAAAATAAACCTACTAAAGTTTACAACTAAAGTAGAAAACATATAAACAGGCCCTTCGAGGTTTGTTTACTTCCGGTACTTCCTCTTCATTAGCTTCGGCTTTTGAAAACAACGGAAAAGGTCGGTAAGCGAACAAGGATTGAATTCCACTTCATCGGTGGAATGTCCTCACAACCTCTTGCGGGGCATAAACCGCAAAAACGATGAAAGGAATTATTGGTAAAAAAATCGGGATGACCAGCATCTTCGGCACTGATGGTAAGCAAACTGCTTGTACTATCATTGAAGCTGCTCCAAATACCGTAACACAAGTTAAAACACAGGAAACCGATGGTTATACTGCTGTTCAGTTAGGATTCGGCGATAAAAAAGAAAAACACTCCACAAAGTCCGAGTTAAATCACTACGCAAAAGCACAAACTGCTGCTAAGAAGTTCGTTAAAGAATTTCGTAACTATTCAATAGAAAAGAATTTAGGCGAAACTGTAACTGTTGACATCTTCACTGAAGGTGACAAAGTTGAAGTGGTTGGTACCACAAAAGGAAAGGGTTTCCAGGGTGTTGTAAAACGTCACGGTTTCTCTGGTGTGGGTGAAGCTTCTCATGGTCAACATGATCGTCAGCGTGCTCCAGGTTCAATTGGCGGTTCTTCTTATCCTTCTAGAGTATTTAAAGGAATGAGAATGGCTGGTCGTATGGGCGGAGATCGCGTAAAAATGAAAGGCTTGAAAGTAGTTAAAATATTTCCTGAAAAGAACTACATTTTGATCAGCGGTTCTGTACCGGGTCACAATGGGTCTATCGTTTTAATCCAGAAATAATCACGCTTTTAATTCAACAATCATGCAAGTAGATGTACTAAATATAAAAGGAACCAAAACAGGAAGAACGGTAGAATTACCTCAGGAAATTTTTGGTATTGAGCCAAATGACCACGTAATTTACCTTGCAGTTAAGCAATATCTTGCTGCACGTCGTTCTGGTACACATAAAGTAAAGACCCGTGCTGAAGTGCAGGGTGCAAGCCGCAAATTACATAAGCAAAAGGGTACAGGTGGTTCTCGTAAAGGTAATATTCGTAACCCTTTATACAAGGGTGGTGGTACAATCTTTGGACCAAAACCTCACGCTTATGATTTCAAATTAAACCGTAAGGTTAAAGATCTTGCTAAAATTTCAGCTTTAAGTCATAAAGCGAAAGATAATGCAATCATCGTAATAGAAGAAGTAAGCTTTGATGCTCCTAAAACCAAGCAATTGGTTGAAATTATGAGCAATCTTAAAGTAGCCGATAAAAAAACATTGATTGTTTTACCGGAATACAATGACAACTTATACCTAAGCACTCGTAACGTACCAAATGTTGCCAGCACACTATTGGCAGATGTTAATACCTATGAGATCATGAATGCAGATGTATTAGTTATTACAGAAAATACTGCTAAAATCTTTGTAGAAGATGAAGCAGGAGTAGAAGCTTAATTTAAGTAACGTTTCAATAATTAAAAATGAGACAGTCAGAAATTTTAATAAAGCCAATTTTAACCGAAAAGGCAAATGCACAGCAAGATAAGCTGAGAAGATATGCATTTAAAGTTAATCGTAAGGCCAACAAATTAGAGATCAAAAAGGCAGTGGAAGAGTTCTACAGTGTTAATGTTATAGATGTGAACACTGCAGTAGCTCCTGGTAAAAACAAAGCTCGATACACTAAAGCTGGTTTTATTCAGGGAATGAAATCTGCATACAAAAAAGCATTTGTAACAGTAGCAGAAGGAGAAACAATTGATCTTTACGCAAATATTTAATTTATAGTTGCGGAGCTGAAAATTCCGCTTTTAAACAGATAACAATGGCACTTAAAAAGTACAAACCAATTACAGCAGGAACTCGTTGGAGAATTGGTAATGCTTATGCTGAAATCACTACTAATAAACCTGAAAAAAGTTTATTAGAACCACAAAAAAACACTGCAGGTCGTAACTCTCAAGGTCGTCGTGCAATGCGTTACATGGGTGGTGGTAATAAGCAGCACTATCGTATTATCGATTTCAAACGTAACAAAAGAGATATCTCTGCAACTGTAGTATCTATCGAATACGATCCAAATCGTACTGCATTTATTGCTCTATTGCAATATACTGATGGAGAAAAAAGATACATCATTGCACCACAAGGATTACAGGTGGGTGCTACTTTAATAGCTGGTGATACCGTAGCTCCTGAAATTGGTAATGCATTATTAATGAAGAATATGCCATTGGGTACTATGATTCACAATATTGAATTACAACCAAACCAAGGTGGTAAAATGGTAAGAAGTGCTGGTACTTCTGCTCAATTAGCCAATAAGGAAGAAAGATACGCAGTGCTTAAAATGCCTTCTGGTGAATTAAGAAAGGTATTAATCAATTGTTATGCTACTGTAGGAGTTGTTTCTAACAGTGATCATAATCTTGAAACTGCAGGTAAGGCTGGTAGAAATCGTTGGAAAGGTATTCGCCCTCGTGTTCGTGGTGTTGCCATGAACCCGGTAGATCATCCGATGGGTGGTGGTGAAGGTAGAGCATCTGGAGGTCATCCTAGAAGCAGAAACGGTAAATACGCTAAAGGTGAAAAAACTCGTACCAAAGGAAAAGGTAGCGATAAGTTAATCATCCAACGCAGAGATGGAAAGAAATTAGCTAAGTAATTAGCCTGAAACTAAATAAATAACAGACCAGTAAACAAAATTAATTATGGGTCGTTCGATTAAAAAAGGTCCTTACGTAGACGCAAACTTAGAAGGTAAGATTGTTGCAATAAACGATGGCAAGGTTAAGAAAAATGTTATTAAAACATGGAGCCGTCGCAGCACAATTACTCCTGACTTTGTAGGACATACTTTTGCAGTGCACAATGGTAATAAATTCATCCCTGTTTATGTAACAGAGTTTATGGTAGGCCATAAATTAGGTGAATTTTCTCCAACTAGAAACTTCAGAGGACACGCAGGAACTAAAAAATAAATAGTTAATGGTAAGTATTATTAAATGATTGATTTCATTTTCATAATGCTTAACTGATAACTTCAAACAAAAAAAAATGGAAGCAGTAGCTAAACTGAACAATTATCCAACAGGTCCGCGTAAGATGCGCCTGTTAGCCGATGTGATTCGTGGGATGGAAGTAGAAAAAGCCCTGGCTATTCTGGAACATCATCCTCAACACAATGCCGTACCTTTGGCAAAGTTGTTGAAGAGTGCTATCAGTAACTGGGAGCAAAAAAACAATGGCTCAAGCGCAGCAGACAGCAGCTTGATTGTAAAAACTGTATTTGTTGATGGTGGAAGAGTGTTGAAACGTATGCGCCCTGCTCCACAAGGACGTGGATACAGAGTGCGTAAGCGTAGCAATCATGTAACATTAATCGTAGATTCTAAAACTAATTAGTAAAACCATTATATGGGTCAGAAAGCAAATCCGATTGGTAACAGGTTAGGCATCATCCGAGGATGGGATAGTAACTGGTATGGTAGTAAAAAAGACTACGCTACTAAGTTAATTGAAGATCATAAGATCCGTACCTACCTGAATGCCCGTATCAACAAAGGTGGTATCGCAAAAATTGTAATTGAGCGTACACTGGGTAAATTAATTGTAACAATACATACTTCTAAGCCTGGTATCATTATTGGTAAAGGTGGTAATGAAGTAGATCGTATTAAAGAGGAATTAAAAAAATTAACTGGCAAAGAAGATGTTCAGATTAATATCCTCGAAATTCGTCGCCCTGAACTTGACGCAACTATTGTAGGTGATACTATAGCTCGTCAAATTGAAAACAGAATTAACTTTAAAAGAGCTACTAAAATGGCTATTGCCTCTACACTTCGTATGGGAGCTGAGGGAATTAAAGTGAAGTTAAGCGGTCGTTTGGGTGGTGCTGAAATTGCTCGTAGTGAAGAGTTTAAACAAGGTCGTACACCTTTGCATACTTTCCGTATGGATATTGATTACGCTAATGTTTTTGCTCAAACTGTATACGGTAAAATTGGTATCAAAGTTTGGATCTGTAAAGGGGAGGTTTTAGCTAAGCGTGAATTAAACCCTAACTTTGTTGGTGGTAAAAATGAAGGCGGCGAAAGAAGAGAAAGATCTGGTGGAGAAGAAAGAAGACCGGGTGGTGACAGAAGAGATGATAGAAGAGGTGGAGGTAGAGGAGAGCGCAGAAATTAATAATTATAAAGTTTTAATTAACCGTGAGCATAAGTTCATGGACCAAAAAACTAAAGAATGTTACAGCCGAAAAGAAGCAAACATAGGAAGCAGCAAAAAGGACGCATTCGCGAAGTAGCAAAGCGTGGAACTGCAATATCATTTGGATCTTTTGCCCTTAAAGCACTAGAACCAATATGGTTAACCAATCGTCAGATTGAATCTGCCCGTCAGGCAATGACACGTGCTATGAAACGTGAAGGAAATGTTTGGATTAGAATTTTTCCTGATAAAATAATTACTCGTAAACCTGCGGAAGTAAGGATGGGTAAAGGTAAAGGTAACCCCGAATTTTGGGCTGCTGTGGTTGAACCAGGACGTATCATCTTTGAATGTGATGGTGTTACTGAAGCAGTTGCTAAAGAAGCAATGGGATTAGCAGCACAAAAATTACCAATAGCTACAAAATTCATCGTAAGAAGAGATTTGCAAGCATAACCAAAAAAAGAAATTGCAATGGCTAATAAAAATGCATACGAATTCAATAAAAACCTAAAGAATCTTTCAATTGAAGACCTTAAGGTAAAGATTCAAGAAGATCAATTGAGATTGAAAAAATTAGAGTTTGCTCACGCGATATCTCCTTTGGAAAATCCAATGAATATTCGCAGTCTTCGTAGAGATGTTGCCCGTTTGAAAACGGAATTGACCAAAAAAGAAATGGGTATTTAAACCATAAATTAAACACAATGGCTGAAAGAAATTTGCGCAAAACACGTACAGGGATCGTTACCAGCGATAAAATGGATAAAACCATCACTGTTGCGGTTGAAAGAAAAGTAAAACACCCTATCTACGGTAAATTCGTAAAGAAAACAACCAAGTTCCACGCACACGATGAAAAAAGTGAATGCACAGTGGGTGATGTGGTGAAAATCATGGAAACTCGTCCGCTTAGTAAAACAAAGCGTTGGAGACTGGTTGAAGTAATTGAAAAAGCGAAATAGGTTAAGCTCTTGATTAATTCAAGAGGCAAACAAAGAA
>JBIIAP010000118.1:0-8171 GCA_044239855.1 Sediminibacterium sp.
AATGTTTATCAGGCGTATTCCATGTGGCCAATAAAAATCAATAAAAATAGACACATGAAATAGCCATAAGCAAGGTTTATATACCAGTCGAAATGTTTATCAGGCGTATTCCATGTGGCCAATAAAAATCAATAAAAAAAGACACATGAAACCATTTTTTTATACCATATTATTTGTTGGGTTGTTAAGTTGTGCCGGGAAAAAAGCAGAGGAAGCCGAAGAAGCTACTTTGAATGAATCGAACCAGCTAAAGCTTACTGAAGTACAGTTAAAACAGGCAGAATTAGAAGTTGCATTGGCTGTTACTAAAACCTTACATGAAACAATTTCAGTTAACGGTTTGGTTGATGTGCCGCCGCAAAGTATGATTTCTGTTAGTTTTCCGTTAGGGGGCTATCTAAAGAAAACACATTTGTTACCAGGAATGAGTGTGAAGAAAGGTGAAGTGATTGCCACTATGGAAGATCAGGGTTATGTGCAATTGCAGCAAGATTATCTGGTAGATAAGGCTAAAATGGAATTTTTATCTGCAGATATGCAACGCCAAAAAGAGCTGAGCGAAAATGAAGCAACCAGCAAAAAAAGCTTTCAGCAAGCAATGAGTGACTATAAAGTAACGCAGATTATGATTAAGTCACTGGAAGAGAAGTTGCGGGTAATCGGTATAGATCCAAGCCAACTTAATGTAAATAATATTTCGAGAACAGTATCATTGCGTTCACCTATTAATGGATACGTAACTAAAGTGAATGTAAATATTGGAAAGTATGTAAATCCTTCTGATGTATTATTTGAATTGGTAAATCCCGATGATATACACGCTGCTTTAACTGTTTTTGAAAAGGATTTGCCCCTGATTCAAAAAGGGATGAGTGCCACAGTTTCATTAGCAAGTAATCCTGCTAAAAAGTATGCAGTTGAAGTATTGTTGGTTACTAAAAATATTGATGATACCAGAGCCGGACTGGTACATTGTCATTTCGAAAATCCTACTCATGAACTATTGCCGGGTATGTTTTTAAGCGGAAGTTTTGATTTATCTGCAAAACCAACCAGCGTGGTACCCGAAGATGCGGTGGTAAGGTTTGAAGGAAAAGAATATGTTTTTGTAGCCAAAGACAGCCAACAGTTTGAAATGTTAGAAGTGCAGACTGGTACAAAGCAGAATGGTATGGTAAGCTTAAAACCCAATTCCGGTTTAGATTTCACCAAAACTAAATTGGTAACCAAAAATAGTTACCGATTATTGGGGATGCTTAAGAATAAAGCTGAATAAATTCATCGACTTTGTCCTCAACATTATAAAATGCGGCCAGTTTCCGGATGACTTGTTCTACAATAGCATCCGGGCAACTTGCTCCACTGGTCATTAAGATTTTTAATGGGTTAGCGGATGGTAGATAATCTTGAATGGTGCTGTAGGTTTTAGTCTGCCAATTGCAATGTGTTATCATTGTTTTGCTTTCCAATCTTTCCGGAGCATCTATAAAATAGGTGGGTAGTTTATGTTCACAAAGTTCTACCAAATGCGAACTGTTGCTGCTATTGTGTCCGCCTATTACAATGGCAATATCTGCGGAAGTACTCAGCATGCCGGTAACAGCTGTTTGATTATCATTGGTTGCATAACAGAGCGTATCTCTGGTATCTGCAAAATGTAGTCCAATTGTTTCTTCTGTTAGCTGATATTTATTTTGGATGGTTTCCTTTAAAAAATCAGATATAGCTTGAGTATCAGTAGCCAGTTGAGTGGTTTGATTCACTACCCCTATCCGTTGTAAATCTCTGTTAATGTCAAATCCTTCCGAATATCTGCCTTTAAATTCTTCATAAAAATTGGCTGTATCTTTTTCCTCTGTTATGTATTTGGCAAGTTCAATGGTTTCGGCCATGTCATTTACCACAATGGTAGGCGTATTGGAAGAAGCATGTGAAAATGTAGCCCTGGTTTCTTCGTGTTTGGGTTTGCCATGAATTACTATGCTGAATCCTTTCTGAGCAATTTGTTCACTCCTATTCCAAACTTTCTCTACAAAAGGGCAGGTAGTATTGTATTGTTCTATAGCAATACCTTTATTTCTTAATTGTTGTTCTATGTCTAAAGTTGTTCCAAATGCAGGAATAATAACCACATCATCTGCAGATAGCGAATCAAAAGAAATTAATTGTTTGCCATAGGTATCTTGTAAAAAAGTAACCCCTCTATCCATTAAATCTTTATTTACCTGAGGGTTGTGAATCATTTCACTCAATAAATAAATTTTTTTACCGGGGTTATTTTCAATGGTATTGAATGCAATTTCTATGGCATTTTCAACCCCGTAACAAAACCCAAAATGGCGAGCCAAATAAATTTGAATGGGGCCAAAATCAAGTAGGGTAGGTGAGTAATCCTTTTTAAGTTTATCACCAGCTTTTCTTTGTGTTTTAATACCACTGATTAGGCTGCTTCTGTATATGTTTGGAATGGTAAATTTTTTCATTGTACAATTAAACAACAAAGTTAAGAAAATGTTGCGGTTGTACCCTCCAAAACAAGCTAATTACCGATTGCTAATGGCTAATTTATTACCTTTGCGTTATGCATTATGTTTCTGTAGAAGGATTAACCAAAAGTTATGGCATTAATCCATTGTTTAAAAATATCTCATTTCATATTAACGAGGGCGATAAAATAGCGCTGATTGCCAGAAATGGAATCGGGAAATCTACTTTATTGAAAATACTTTCAGGAAAAGAAACACCTGATAGCGGTAAATATTGGATTCATAAAGATGTAACTGTAGCATTATTTGAACAAGATCCGGTGTTTCAGGAAGATAGATCTGTGCTAGAAAATATATTCGAGCTAAATCATCCTATAATCAACGCCATTAAAAAATATGAAGTAGCAATTGAAGAGGAGGATGCCGATGGGATTACCGAGGGTATAGAAGCCATGGACAACTTGAATGCATGGGATTTTGAATCGAAAGTGAAGCAGATTTTAGACAAATTAAATGTACATCACTTAACCAATCCGGTTAAGGAGCTGAGCGGTGGGCAGCGTAAGCGGGTTGCATTAGCCAAAACCCTAATAAATATTGGATTTGCTCATCAACATACTTTGCTGATGATGGATGAGCCTACCAACCATTTGGATGTAGAAATGATTGAATGGTTGGAACATTATCTTAATCAGGAAAAAGTAACCTTGTTATTAGTAAGTCACGACCGCTATTTTTTAGATGCGGTTTGTGATGAAATCTGGGAATTAGAAAGAGAAAAATTGTACACTTATCAGGGCGATTATGAACAATATATGGAGCAAAAAGCTGCTCGCTTAGAAAGTGAACAAGCCAGTATAGACAAGGCTAAAAATACCTATAGAAAAGAGCTGGAATGGATGCGCAAGCAGCCTAAAGCCAGAACTACAAAAAGCAAAAGCCGACAAGATAATTTTTATGAAGTAGAGTCTAAGGCCAAACAAAAAATAGAAGACACTCAGCTCCAGCTGGAGGTTAAAATGAGCAGATTGGGCGGTAAGGTGGTAGAATTAAAAAAAGTCTACAAGTCTTATGGTGAATTGCCTATCCTAAAAGGGTTTGATTATTCTTTTAGTAAAGGAGAGCGGGTAGGGGTTATTGGTAAAAATGGGGTGGGTAAATCTACATTTTTAAACATTTTACAGCAAATTGAAACAGCTGATAGCGGTAAAATAAATATTGGCGATACGGTGGTGTTCGGCAACTTCTCTCAGCAGGGGTTGGTTATTAAAGATGACATGCGTGTGATTGAGTATGTTAAATCTTTTGCTGAAAATTTTCCATTGGCAAATGGTGCAAGCATCAGCGCAGCGCAGTTTTTAGAGTTGTTTTTGTTTACACCCGACAAACAATATACTTATTTATCTGCCTTGAGTGGAGGTGAAAAAAAACGGTTACAATTATTAGTGGTGTTGTTCAGAAATCCCAATTTTTTAATTCTCGATGAGCCTACCAATGACCTTGATTTACCTACGCTAGCTGTATTGGAAAGTTTTTTAAGTGATTATCCTGGTTGTGTATTAATTGTTTCACATGATCGTTATTTTATGGACAGACTGGTAGATCATCTGTTTGTATTTGAAGGCAATGGAGAGGTAAGGGATTTTCCCGGAAACTATAGTCAATATAGAATCTGGCAAAAAGAAAACGAAAAGTCTTCTAACAAATGGGATGCATTGGAAGCAGGAAAAAGAAAGGGTGAAACCACTGAAAATATAGTTCAACAAAAAGCAGCAACCCCGGTTCCTCAAAAGAAAACACTGTCTTATAAAGAAAAAAAAGAGTTTGAACAATTGGAGAAGGAAATCCCTGAATTGGAAAAAGAAAAACAGTCACTTACTGATGAATTAAGCACAGGTACATTAGCCTTTGATGCAATTCAAAAAATAAGTGACCGACTTATAGCAATCACCAACTCTCTGGAAGAAAAGGAGTTAAGATGGTTGGAATTAAGTGAATAGCCTATACAAAACTGATCAGCTCTACATCAAATATGAGGGTACTGTTAGGTCCTATTTGAGCACTAACTTGTCTATCTCCATATCCTAAATGCGGGGGTATAAAAAAGCGCCATTTACTACCGGTAGGCATTAACTGTAAGCCTTCTGTCCAGCCCTTAATTACCATATTTAAAGGAAAAGAAGCTGGCTTGCCGCGTTGTACAGAGCTGTCAAAAATAGTTCCGTCAATCAGTGTGCCGTGATAGTGGCATGTAACTTCGTTGAATGCGTTTGGTTTTTCACCAGTCCCTGCTGTTAAAATTTCATACTGTAATCCGCTTGCTAATTCTACTACACCTACTTTGGTTTTGTTTGCGGCTAAAAAGTCTTGTCCGGCTTTTAAATTTGCCGCAGCTTTCTCTGCTTTTAATTGTGCTAGTTGATCTGATACGCCCATAAAAAAAATTTTTTACAAAGGTAAGCAATCAATCCTTACTTTTGCGTCGGCAGGTCTCGCACGACCAGCTCCTGCTGAAACTCCCCAGGGTAGGAATACAGCAAGGATAAGCGGTTGAGCGGTGCGATGTGAGTAGCCTGCCACTTTTTTTCTCTTTCAATCTATCAAAGAGAAATTCAAATGACTGCTAAACTTATTTTTCATTAAAATCTTCCCGTTTGGGGAATCTGCTATGAAATTTTTTATTGATACAGGAAATCTTGCTCAAATTAAAGAAGCCAATGATTTAGGCATATTAGATGGCGTTACCACCAATCCTTCACTAATGGCAAAAGAAGGGATTAAAGGGGAAGAAGCGATTGCTCAACACTACAAAACTATTTGCGAATTAGTGGATGGAGATGTAAGTGCTGAAGTGCTTTCAACAGACTTTGAAACCATGATCGAAGAAGGAAAGAAATTGGCGGCTATTCATCCTAATATTGTAGTAAAAGTGCCTATTATAAAAGATGGCATTAAAGCCATCAAATGGTTTACTGATAATGGTATCAGAACCAATTGTACATTGATCTTTTCTGCCGGGCAAGCTATTTTAGCCGCAAAAGCAGGAGCATCTTATGTTTCACCTTTTGTTGGCCGATTAGATGATGGGGGTTGGGATGGAATGGACTTAATAGGTCAAATACGTCATATTTTTGATGTTCAACAATACGATACCGAAATATTGGCTGCATCTATTAGAAATCCATTGCACATCATTAAAGCTGCTGAGCAGGGTGCTGATATTTGTACTTGTCCATTAGATTCTATTTTAGGTTTATTAAAACACCCATTAACAGATATTGGTTTGGCTAAGTTTATTGAAGACGCTAAGAAAATGTAGTACAACCAAAATTTAATATAAACGCCCTCTTGCCTCTCAACAGTAAGAGGGTTTTCTTTTATAGAATATACTGAATCAGCCTTTGGTTATTTAATTCTTTTCAGCGCTTCTCTTCTACTTAATGGCGCTAATTCATTGGTATGTACAAAATTTATTACCCAATCTGGATTGGTTTTGCCGAATTCCCTTAATGCCCAACCAATAGCTTTTTGAACAAAAAATTCTTTTGAATGCGAAAGGTTTAAAATGTAAGTTGATAACAAGGTAGTATCTGTATTTTTTTTAGCGGCCTTCTGGAATAAAATACTACTCCGTTGCAACCAAATATTATTGGATTGGTTCCAGCCCTTTGTAGTTGAAATAGTAAGCTCAGGGAATAGCCTGAAATACAATCCCAGCCAGTCGCTGGCGATACTATCTACAGTTTCCCACCAGCTTTTTTCTGTAATACAATATTGTATGAGTTTAATTGAACTTAGTTTCCACAAGTCTTTATGCGCAGTAAAAATGTCAATTGCTGCATATTGTAATTCTCGCTTATCCATGTTCCAAAGTTCTTTGATTACTTTTTCCAATTCATTGTAATGGGTAATGCGATTTTCTTTAAGAAAATTTTTAACGATAAAATCTCTTAAAGGTGTTTTGATACCATAAAACTCAAACTGATTAAGCATATAGGCTTTCATGCCAAGTGCATGGGATGCATTGCTGTTTTTTTCAAATTCGGCGATGAGTGCGGCGGTATAATTCAAAATTAAAAATTCTAGAGTAAAAAGTTAAAAACAAGAAAGTGAACAATCAACCTATTAGAGTTGAATTAGATTCCCATTGCTTTTTTGTGCTGCTTCAATAATTTTCATTACATTAATTCCTTCATGTGCCGTTACAGGTGGATCAATGTTTTGAACTAGTGCATCATAAATACCTTCATAATACGCATAATAATTGCCCCTGGCCGATGGGATCTTTTTTCTAACAATCTGTCCATCTATTGCTGTATGAAGTAAACCTTGTTCGGATTCGGGTTCAATGCCCCAATCGGTTAAGTTGGGTTTTATATTGTCTATTAGCGCTGCTTCCTGTACATCGGCCCTGCTTTTAATAAAAGAACCATTAATGCCATGCACAATGGATGCAGGCAATGCTTCTCTGACCAATATATTACTTTTTAATGTTACTCTTTTGTCTTTATAGAATAGTATCATTGTGAAGCAGTCATCCACTAAAGAATCAGGACGAATGGATCTTATATCCGCAAAAATTTGATCCGGCATACCAAATAAACAGATAGCCTGATCAATTAAATGGGGACCTAAATCATTTAAAATACCAGCTCCCGGCCCCGGAACTTCTTTGTGTAATTTGGGGCTAAGTGCTACCCGGTAGCGGTCATAATGAAATTCTGCTTCATGAATATCTCCTAAAATACCCGCTTCAATTACTTGTTTAACGGTATTAAAATCGCTATCAAACCTGCGGTTTTGATAAACAGAGAGCATTAACCCTTTTTTAGTGGCAAGGGCAGCTAATTCTTCTGCTTCAGCTACGGTAGTAGTAAAAGCTTTCTCCACAACTGCGTGTTTACCTGCTTCTAATACCTTTTTAGTAAACTCATAATGGGTATTGTTGGGTGTATTTACAATAACTAAATCAACGTTTTTATCAGCCAAAACCTCTTCTAGTGTCCTGTAGATTTTAATAGTGGGATAAAATTGCAGCGATGCTTGTTTGGTTCGCTCCAGTACCCCGTAAAGAGTTAATCCGGGATGAAGCTCAATAAATGGAGCATGGAATACCCTGCCCGACATGCCAAATGATAATATAACAGTATTAATTGCTTGCATAGTTTATAAAATTAAAAAGATTTATTTGAAAATAAACGCTGTTTTATCCACGATTTGAATGGCTAAATGTATTTTTTCTATATGTTTTAATGAAGTTGCAGGTTGACCAATAACTACTTAATTTTAACGAAATTAACTATTGTGTCAAATTCAACAGATAACAACTCGGTCGCATTTTTAAGGTTAGTGAAAATAATGGATGAACTGAGGGAACAATGCCCTTGGGATAAGAAACAAACTATTCATACGCTTCGTTCTATGACAATTGAAGAAACGTACGAGTTGGTAGATGCAATAGACCATAATGATTGGAAAGGTATTGCGGAAGAGCTGGGAGATCTTTTTTTACATTTATTGTTTTATTCGAAAATTGGGGCAGAACAAAATGAGTTTTTATTAGAAGATGTATTAACTGGAATTGCTGAAAAGCTGATTAGGAGGCATCCACATATTTATGGGGAGGTGAAAGTGAATGATGAGGAAGACGTAAAAAGAAATTGGGAAAAAATAAAAGCAGCAGAA
>JBIIAP010000119.1:0-8110 GCA_044239855.1 Sediminibacterium sp.
AGCCCTATGCCTCAGGTGTTAAGAGAAAAACTTGCCAACGGATTTTATTACAACAGAAGCGGAGATATTCAAATAGTATTAAAACCCGGTTACATTGATGGTGGTGCTACCGGAACCACACATGGTTTATGGTACCCTTATGATGCGCATATTCCACTGTTATGGTATGGTTATGGCATCAATAAAGGAAATTTAAACAAAGAAGTGTATATGCATGATATAGCTGCTACCTTGGCTGCCTTATTACATATACAAATGCCAAGTGGAAATATTGGAAAAACTATAACAGAAGTATTAAAATAATTTTATTAATTTAGTTTTTTAAATAATAAAATAATTTATTAGCTTAAATCAGCACCACATGAAACAAATTCAACTTTTCATTGTAGGATTATTCCTTTCAATTGTTAGCTATGCGCAGTTAAAATTAATGGATAACATTCCGCTAGACCCCAAAATCAAAACCGGAAAATTATCGAATGGATTAACGTATTATATACGTCCCAATCAAAAACCAGAGAAAAAAGTTGAATTACGTTTAGTAGTGAATGCCGGTTCCATATTAGAAGATAATGACCAGCAAGGTTTAGCTCATTTTACGGAACACATGGCATTTAATGGAACTACGCACTTTAAAAAAAATGAACTGGTAAGTTTTTTACAGAGTATTGGAGTTGAGTTTGGTGCGGATTTGAATGCCTATACTGGATTTGATGAAACAGTGTACATACTTCCCATTCCACTAAGTGAGCCAAGTAATTTAAACAAAGGATTACAAGTGTTGCAAGATTGGGCAGGCGGACTATCATTTGAAAGTAAACAAATTGACGATGAAAGAGCTGTATTGTTGGAAGAAAGCAGATCGGGCAAAGGAGCTGAAGACCGGATGTTTCGTAAAATTTATCCGAGAGAATATGCGGGTTCCAGATATGCAGAACGCTTGCCTATTGGGAAGGACAGTATTTTAAAGACTTTTAAGTATGATGCAATAAAACGGTTTTACAAAGATTGGTACAGGCCAAATCTTATGGCAGTAATTGCAGTTGGAGACATTGATGTTAATCAAACTGAAAAACTAATTCAGCAATACTTTGGAGGATTAAAAAATCCAACTAATCCCAGACCAAGACCTGCCTATGCTGTACCGGCAAGAACTAAAACAGAAGCAATGGTGGTTACGGATGCAGAAGCCACCAATTTTAGTATACAACTGAACTACTCGACTGTTAAAAAAGCCCCTATAGCATCCATAGCTGATTATAGAAATAATGAAATTATTCAATCCATTTTCGTAGCAATGCTTAATCAACGATTGAATGAACTTTCGCAAAGTGGTAATCCGCCATTTACATATGCAGTGAGTTATCTGGGATCATATGCACGGAATCATGAGGCATTTTCTTCTTACATAATGGCCACTCAAAAAGGAACAGATAGCGCTATTCAAGCAGTTATTACTGAAATAGCACGAGTTAAACAATTTGGTTTTACACAGGATGAATTAGATCGTGTAAAAAAACAACAATTGGCTTCTTATGAAAAAGCATATAATAATAAAGACAAAACAGAATCAGCGCAATTTATCGAAGAATACATTAAGCATTTTTTAGAGCAAAAGCCTTCCCCTGGGATTGAAACAGCATACAATTACAATAAAGAATTATTACCCGGAATTAAATTAGAAGAGGTTAATGCATTAATCAATGAATTAAAAAAGAACGAAAAAATATTCATAGCAGTCCAGGGACCGGAAAAATCTGAAATGAAGATTTCAGACAGCAACAGTATATTAGCCATCCTGGATAAAGTAGAGAAATCTGCTATTAAAGCTTATACCGAAAAAGCAATAGCAAACAGTTTACTTAAAAACATACCGAACCCGGGAACACTGGTTAAAGAAACCAAAAACGATGTATTGGATTATACGGAATTAGTTTACGCGAATGGCGCTAAAGTAATTATCAAAAATACCAATTTCAAACAAGATGAAATTATATTAAATGGCGTCAGAAAGGGAGGATTTAATATCTATCCTTCAGAGGACAAACAAAGTGCCAATTATGCATCACAGGCTATACAGCAAATGGGAGTTGGCGATTTCAGTCCGGTTGATTTAAAGAAATTCCTTTCCGGAAAAATTGCCAGTGCTAGTGTAGGATTAGGCCCTAATAGTGTAAAAATTTCAGGAAATAGTAGCATAAAAGATGCAGAGACTATGTTCCAACTATTGTACTTGAACCTAACTGCACCCAGAAAAGATGAAGCGCTATTTAATGGCTGGAAAGACAAGCAAAAAGCGCAATATCAATTCATGATGGCAGATCCTACTTTTTCATTTGTAGACTCTGTATATAAAACATTATATGCCAAAAATCCTTTAGCACCAATAGTACTTCCAACACCCGGTGATTTTGAAAAAATCAACCTCAATAAATCCATGCAGGTTTATAAAGAACTTACCGGCGATGCAAATGATTTTACTTTTATTTTAGTTGGTAATGTAGAGGTAGAAAAAATCAAACCACTATTAGCAACATATATTGGCAGCCTACCTTCTAATGGAAAAAAAGCTGCATTTTTTGATGATGGAGTAAGAATGGCAAAAGGAAATCTTGCCATTAAATTCAACAAAGGATCAGAGCCCAAAAGCTTTATTTTAAATGTTTATTCGGGCGAAGTGAATTATTCAGAAGATCTTGAATTAAAAACAGACCTATTAAATGAAATATTGAATATCAAAATTATTGAAGAATTAAGAGAAAAAATTGGTGGAATATATGGCGGCGGGATCAATGGAAGTGTAAGTAAATATCCTTATAACTTCTATTCGATGGGGCTTCAATTACCCTGTGGTCCTGAAAATGTAGACAAACTAATTGCAGCTGCCGACGCTGAAATTGAAAAAGTAAAAACCAATGGCCCTGCACAGACTGATTTAGATAAAGTTAAAAAAACATTACAGGAGAAATATACTACCAATGTAAAAGAAAATCGCTATTGGAGCAGCATTTTACAAAGCTTGTTAATCAATGATCTTGATCAAAACAGACCTTTAAATTACATCCAACTGATTAATGCTATTACAACTGATCAAATAAAACAAACAGCTAATTTATTGTTTGATGGTAAAAATGTATTAAAAGCAGTATTGTATCCGGAAAAGAAATAGCTTATCTGGTAAGTTAAAACGGTAAGGGCGGAAAAATTTCCGCCCTTACTCGTTTTATATAGATACTATAATGATAGTACTATTTTTTAGTCAACTTATTTATTTCACTTAAAGACGCGATGTAAATACTTCTTCCATGAGTTCCCAGTACAATTTCATTATCACGTGGATGAAGAACAATATCATGAACAGGAACACTGTATGGTAATCCGCTGTTCCACATCATACTCGTTTTTCCTCCATTAACGCTAACATACAAACCACCGTCGGTACCAACATAAATTACATTTTCATTGGTAAGATCTTCTTTCACTACGTTCACCGGTTCAGCGGGTAAATCTTTACTTATTTGATTCCAGGTAGCACCATAATCTTCACTTACAAAAACATATGCAGTAAAATGATCATTTCTATAACCATTTAAACTAGCATATACTCTTCCCTCTTTAAATGCACTTGCCGTAACGCGGCTCACATACAACCCTTTTGGCTGTATAATGCTGATATTGGTCCAACTGTAACCGCCATCCTTTGTTAATTGTATATTCCCATCATCCGTACCTACATAAATCAATCCAAAACGCATTGGACTTTCACTAATAGTGGTTAAAGTACCAAATGGAACATCACCTTGAGCAGGATTAGTAGTTAAATCTGCGCTAAGTGTTACCAGACTATCTCCTTTACTAAAAGAGCGATGGAATTTATTGCTGCCATAATAAAAAACATCCTGATTGTGTCGGCTAATTAAAATTGGGGTTTGCCAATTATAACGCAAAGAAGGCTCACCCAAATCTCTGGCTGGACGAACCATTTTTCTTTCTTTTGTTGTTAAGTTCAATCTTGAATAATTTCCAAACTGCGAACCACTGATTACTGTTTTATTGTCTCTCCAATCCACTTGCACTTGCATTCCATCTCCCCCATTAATACTTTTGTATGGATTGTCTCCATTATCATACCATCTAAAATTTTCAATAGTATTGCTTGAACCATACCAGGTTCCATTATCTTGTAATCCACCGAAAACATTGTATGGCTTGGCCATATCAACTGCAATATTATAAAACTGTCCAACAGCCGGTGTATTGGCTTTAAACCAATGCTTCCCGTCATCATAGCTGATGTTTAACCCACCATCATTACCATTAAAAATGTGATTATCTTTATTAGGGTCAACCCAAACAACATGATGATCGGAATGTACATTATCTCCATCAATAGAGTTAAAAGTTTTACCGCCATCTTTACTCATCAACAAATCAACTCCAGTTAAGAACACCTTTTTATCATTTACAGGACTAACAAATACTTTACCAAAGTAATATCCATACGTGCTATAAATGCCAATAGGAGCTTGATTTGCTTTGTTCCAGGTTTTACCGGCGTCATCGCTGCGATATAGCTCACAACCGATAATTGGCGTTTCAAACAATGCAGTGTTCGCATCAAATAAATAATCCCAAATTGCAGTAGGTGCAACTTTATCATTTTTCACTAGTTCTTTTACTTTATCTGCATTGTATTTTGATGGAAATCCATTTCTTGGAGAACTTAAAAATGCTGCTAATTTTTTGTTGTCTAATGCCAAAAATTGCTCTTTAGTCAAGTTTTTAAAATCTCTCAATACATAGCGAGTTGTATCTAATTGTTTTTTAACAGCGGTATCCGGTTGATGAGTATTGTTATCTACTACAGCGTAAATCACTGAAGGGTTTTTAGGATAAACAGCCAGTCCAATTCTACCTACGCCATTTCCGGTTGGGAATCCACTATTAGCAGTAGAAATCAACTGCCAGCTATCACCGCCATTGGTACTTTTATAAATACCACTGGTTTTACCGCTTTCTTCAAAATTCCACGCGCTTCTTGTTCTGTACCAAAAAGCTGCATACAATTCATTAGGATTTTGCGGATTAACTTCCATATCAATAGATCCGGTATTTTCATCTACAAAAAGCGTATGTTTCCATGATTTACCACCGTCCGTTGTTTTGAAAACACCTCTGTCTTTATTAGGAGAATATAAATGCCCTAATGCGGAAACCCAAGCAGTATTAGGATCTGTAGGATGTAGTTGAATTTTCCCAATATGATGTGATTCCGGTAAACCTAAATAATCCCAGCTTTTGCCGTTGTTAGATGATTTGTAAACCCCTAATCCTGCATAGGTAGAGCGACTACTGTTTACTTCCCCGGTACCCACCCAGATAATTCTGTTAGACCAGTTTACTGCAATATCACCAATAGTAATAATATCAGTAGAATCAAATACAGGTGTAAAGCTTTGTCCATTATTTACTGAATGCCATAACCCTCCGGTTGCATAGGCAACATACATTTCTGTGGGGTCAACAGGGTTAACTTCTACGTCTACTACTCTGCCACTCATAATACTTGGGCCTACATTCCGGAACGATACTTTATTAAGCATAGATTGCTTACTCAAAGATTTTCTTTGTTCAATAGATTTCAACCGTTCTTCGGATGTTGTTGGTTTTATTTGTGCGTCTATCCTTAAGAAGGAAAGAATTAACAAAAGAGACATTAATTTTTTCATTACAGTTTTGTATTTTAGGTACTCGAATGTAAGAATTATGCTGTTTAAATTATTACCGTTGCTCACATTATTTGCACTTAATGCAAAAGCCCAATGCTTAACTTATAAATTAGCTTCTAACGGAGATACGTTGAACTGTGTGGATTTAAATGGGAAGAAACAGGGGAAATGGGTGGTGGAAGTACCTAAACTAAGAGCAGAACCGGCTTATGAAGAGGAAGGCGAATTTAAAGATGACCGAAAAGAAGGTACCTGGCGAAAGTACAATATGATGGGCGATCAAATAGCCCAGGAAAACTATAAATGGGGTAATTTGAACGGCAAATGCTTTTATTTCACCTTAAATGGATTAGAACATGAGGAAAGCTGGCGAGCATTAAATCCGGATAAACCATATGATACGATAGATGTTCAGGACCTATTAAATCCAAATAAATACGAGCGGGTAGTTGTAAAAACAGAAGGCACTTCCCTGAAACATGGTATTTGGAAGTATTACAATCCAAATACAGGGGCAGTTATAGATACGCAGGAATACTTTATGAATAAAATAAAATCTGATGATGATGCAGGATATCTGCCCCCTGTTAAAAAGAACAGCAAACCACTTGCTGATTCAATCACAAAAAAACCTATAACGAAAGAAATTGTTGAGTTTGAAAAGAAAATGGGAAAGAAAAAAAATGCCAAAGTTCTGGATGGCAGAACATATTAGCAATTATTTTACTGCGCTGTTCTTTTCTTCCAAGACTCAAAAATTTCGATGAAAGTAGTTTCTAAATTTTTAGTGATCGACCAGTTAGGATAATGGGCTTTCATTTTATCCAGGTTCGAAATATAACAAATATGATCACCTTGTCTGTTTTGGTCAACATATTCATATATCATTTCTTTACCCGAAATAGAGGAGATTAATTTAAAAGCCTCCAATATAGAAATAGAATTTTCTCTTCCTCCACCAATATTATAAACTTCGCCAATTCTTGGCGCTTGTATAAATTCATTGATGAAATTCACCACATCAAATGCATGAATATTATCTCTAACCTGTTTACCCTTATAACCAAAAATATTGTATTTAATCCCTTCTAGATTACATCTGATTAAATAGCTAAGAAAACCATGCAATTCAACTCCGCTATGATTCGGACCGGTTAAGCATCCACCGCGTAAGCAACAAGTAGGCATATTAAAATATCGGCCATATTCCTGCACCATCACATCAGCTGCAACTTTAGATGCTCCAAACAGTGAATGTTTGGATTGATCTATAGTAAAAGATTCTGCAATGCCATTTAAATAAGCCTCCTCTTTGAAGTCGTAACGAGTTTCTTTCTCTTCTAAATTCAATAAATTAGGCGCATCACCATATACTTTGTTGGTGGATAAATGAACAAATGGAGTTGCTGGATTACTCAATCTGTTTGCTTCTAATAAATTCATCGTACCAACAGCGTTCACATCAAAATCGTCAAAAGGCCTGCTGGCAGCTAAATCGTGACTAGGTTGAGCAGCAGTATGCACTATAACATCCACTTTTTGTTGTTTCACAAAGGAAACCAGTGTTTGCCTGTCTCTGATATCTATAGCATGTGTAGAGAAGTTATTAAATTGGTCGGTTAATCTTTTTAAATTCCAGGTGGTATCTCCTTTAGCACCAAAAAAGTCTGCACGCATGTTATTATCAATCCCAACCACCTGATAGCCTTTTTGTGCAAAAAAAGTAACTACTTCACTACCAATTAAACCACCTGCGCCAGTAACTAAAATTTTTTTCATTCAATTATTGAATTTGTACATTATTTAATTCAGCCAACTTTTCTAAAAATAAGTTCAAGCCTTTTCGCTTTTCATCAGTTAACGTATAACTTAAGTTCTTTGTATAATAATAATTAAGGTCGTATTCATTATATACAATAGCATTTAATACTTCAGAAATATGATTTACCCCATAAGCATTTGCTTTGTCAAAAATATCGATAAAATGGCTATCTAATGCTTTATTAGACACCCATGTAGCAAATACAAATGGTAATCCGGTATAACTTTTCCAGGCTGCACCTAAATCATACATGAAAGCCGATTTTTTTATTTGAACCAAAGCCCTGTCTCCAATTACAACTGCTGCGGTAGTACCGCGTATTTTTTCAATAAAATCGGGTGTGGCTTGTTCAAATATCACCTCCTTTTTCCAATATTCTTTCAACAAGATCTTCGCCAGATTAACTGAAGTTCTGCTTTGATAATCTAAAATGAGTGTGTCGATTTGATCCATTGGAACTTCACTAAATATAGCAACAGATGCAACTTCGCCTTCTGTACCGATGCAATAATTTGAAATAATATGGGCTTCATTCAACAACGGAATCATCGCAACCGGA
>JBIIAP010000120.1:0-8095 GCA_044239855.1 Sediminibacterium sp.
CAGTTTCCTGTAACACCCGAAACAGGCACAACATGGTATATGATTTTTTGTACGGTGTCCGTTACATTTTTTAAAGTATCCGTTATAAAATAATTCTCCGATAAACGGTCTGATTCTCCTTCTACATTGTTATTAGCATCTACTATCCATTTGTACTTGGTATTGGCAGGGACAATATTCCATCCGGTAAAATCAATTGGATCGATCTTAAAACTAGAATCACTACAGATTGTTATGGTGCTGTCTTTTATTTCAGGTTTTGGATTAATAATCACTCGCAGGTTAAACGTATCGCCAACACAAGAGCCTGCTAAACCTGAAACGGGTATTACTTTGTAATTAACTGTATCCACTACATTCCTGAGATTGAATAAACGGGCACGCACCGTATCTTTCAATACATTTTGAGCACTGTCTCCGAGCACATTGATGTTTGGAGTTGTAATCCATTTGTATTTAGTGCCAAATGGAATTAGTGTGGTATCGTTTGTTTTAAGCGGTAATATAAATTCGTCTCTGCTGCAAATGGTTAATGCTCTTGCGTTTATTTTAGGAGTAGGATTTACTTGTACTGTTATCGTAAAGGGATTACCCAAACATTGGCCATTTACAGAAGGAACTACATTGTATGTAACATACTGAATACTATCAGTAGTATTGACTAATTTAATTGAAACAGAATCCTTTAAACCAGTTTCGGAGCTATCATATAATAGTTGGGGATTATCAACTAAAGTCCACTTATATTTTGTTCCTACAGGCACAATATTCCATCCGGGTATATTTACCGGCTTAATTTTAAATGAGGATCCACTACAAATACTTGCAGTTGTATCATGTATTTTAGGGGTAGGATTAATAATTACTTTAAGTTCAAATGGTGCACTCTCACAATTGCCGGCAATACCGGAAACAGCCACTACTTTATAAATTACCGTATCGACAACATTATTAGTATTCAATAAGGTATCACGAATTACAGACTTACCAGTTAACTCACTTGATTCTCCTTCAATTCCAGCTCGGTCGGTGTAAGTCCATTTATAGGTTGTACCATCCGGTATAATATCCCCTCTTACTGCATTACTAAACTTAACCGCAAAAGTATCGCCACTACAAATTCTTATTATAGTATCAGTTATTTTAGGTGTAGGATTGACGGTTACTTTCACATCGAAGCTATCACTTAAACAACCGCCCGTTGTTGAGGAAGCTCCTATTACTTTATACACAACAGTTTTAGGGAAATTAACTGCACTTTGTAAGGTGCCGGCAATCGTGTCTGTTAAAGTTAAATTACTTGATGTGCCAGTAATATCAGGTGTTGCTTGAACTTTCCATTTATATTTTGTGCCCGATGGTACAATTCCATTTATTCCATCTTTTGGTACTACTTTAAATGTATTTCCACTGCATATTGCAGTGTCTATATTATTAATTTTAGGGCGAGGTTTTACAACAACAGTTACCAAAAAAGTATCTCCTATACAAGCTCCTGCAATACCGGAAACTGGTACTACTTTGTATTTAACTTGTTGAGATATATTTGAAATATTCAACAATGTGTCGGTAATAAATAAAGTTTCGGTAGCTACATTACCTGCCCCAATAATGTTACTATTAGGTTCAGAAACAATCCAGGTGTACTTAGTTAGATTGGGTACGATATTATTATTAACTCCATTTGAAGGTGTAAATAATAAAGTGTCGTTACTGCAAATAGTTATTGTTGTATCTGCAATAAATGGTTTGGGATATACAGCAACTTTCAATGTAAATGTATCACCCACACATCCACCATCTGCACCAGAGATAGGTACCACTTTATAAACAACTGTATCAATTACATTGCTGGTATTAACTAAAGTATCGCTAATCGCTAATTTGCCAACTAATTCATTTGACTCATTACTAATATCAAGTCTATCGATGTATGTCCACTTATACTTGGTGCCATCAGGAACTATATCATTGCGTTGTTTATCAATAAAATTTACATTGAATTTTCCACCGCTACATATTGCAATGGTAGTATCATGTATTTCGGGGGTAGGATAAATTACTGCACGCAAATTAAAGGTATCACTCACGCATTTACCTCCAACAGATGCTGCAATTCGATAAACTAGCGTATCAACTGATTTGGTAAGATTACGCAACGTATCTCGTATGGTATTACGCCAAACATATTCATTTTGGTAGCCTTCAACATTTGCATTTGAAACTACTCTCCAGGTGTAAGTGATACCGGTTGGAACAATTGACCCATTCAATGCATGTATAGGAATAAATTCAAGTGGTTTTTTGCTACATACTTTTATCAGCGTATCCGCTATTTTAGGGGTAGGGGTTACTGTAAAAGAAGTTATAAGTGAAGTATCAGAACATCCATGAAGTGTAGTAACAATTAAACGCACATCGTATACACTATCAATTATGCCCGTATTGGTAAGGGTTAATGTTGGATTTAGTACACTATCCATAGAAAAATTTGTACCCCCAAAAGAAGCTAAAGATGCTGATCGAACTTTAATCAACCATTTTGTAACCAAGGTGTTTTGCGCTTCTCCATTTTTAGCGCTACTCGTATCTATTAAAGTGAGCACCCATTTAGCACAACTATCATATCTATTGTACTTAAAGCCGGCTTTCGGTTTAGGATATACCCATACACTATGCACCACAGTATCATTACATGCACTGCCTATTCTATTGACGACTTGTTTAATGTCATATTTAATTACCGCATCAGTATTATTTACAGGAAATGTAATGATTGGATTAGGTGATGGATTGTTATTGAAAACAGGTGTTGGGGCTCCAACAGTTAAAGAGCTCCAAGACCAAAATGACTTATGTTCAACATTACTGGTAGTATCTGTTACTTGAATATCACCGCCACAAATTGAATCCGCAGCATATATAAACCCGGCTTTCGGTCTACGCTTAATTAACATGGATAGTGAACTCGTATCACTACATCCGTCTGTTGTAGTGATGATTAATGTTACTTTATATCCTGAATCTTTGTAACTCTGGTTATTAGGAAAAGTAAAAGTTGGATTTGCAATCGTACTATCGCTTATTACAACACCGGTAACTGTTTTATTGGTAAGTGCAGAGTCATTGACTACTCGCCACTTCCAACTCACCGTGCCAACTTTAAAAACACTCGTATTTAAAATAGTTTTTACGGTACCTGCAGCCATCGCACAACTGTCGCTTGCTACCCAATTAAACACTGCTTTGGGCTTATAAAAAACGGCAATAGTGAATGAAGTTGGAGTTCCTGAACAGGTTTTGGTAATTCCGGTTGAAGGGTCTACATAAATATATTTCGGTGTTACCGTTATAACAGACTTAATGGTGTCGGTTGTTGTGTTAGTTGCTGTAAAAGAAGAAATTTTGGAAGTATCATTAGTGCTGGAACTCAATCCTACAGAGCTGTTGGAGCTTGTCCAACTATATTTAACAGTTACACCTGGGGAAGTAGTGGCATCGGTAGCAGGAAAAATGTTTGGTATGTTTGAGCCTGAACAAACACTAATATTTGCGATTGGTTGGGTTACCACATTTGGCAAAGTGATTAGCCTGAATTTCTTCTCAGGCCCAGTACAAGCAACACCAGCATTCGTATAAGTAGCTGTTACGCTTATTGTATCAATAAGCGGTACCTTGGTAGTATTATTGGTGGTAAAGGAAGGTAACAATGTAACACCTGTTTGAGAAGTCACCCCGTTCTTTGACCACGAATACAATGTTTTAGCCGGATCTGTATTACTCGATAAAGGTGTTGATGCAACAGTTACTCCATTACAGAATATGGTGTCGTTTAAAGAAGTTGAAATAACAGGAATGGGATTTACCGTAATCAAGTAAAAACTAATATTGCCGTCACACTTGGTTATAGGTGATGATGCAAAAGCAAAAGAAGGCGTTATATACACTGTATCAGTAATAGGAAAATTTGTTGCATTAATCGACTGAAATCCAGGAATCGAATCTCCTGTAATTGTAGTAGTGTTTTGTCCAATACTGATATTGGTCAATGGTTTAAACACCCAACTGTAATTTACTGTTCCGGACGCAGCAGCATTTGAAAATAATTTTATAGGCAAGATTGAATCTCCTGCGCATACAATTTTATTACTTAGTGTATTGGTAATAGAAATTTTAGGAAGTACCACAATTTTAAAAGTCATCGTATCACCTGCACAGTCTACCCCCATATAATTTGCAACCGAAACAACTTTAATCACTGAAACAAGGGTATCGGTAGAAGTATTGGTAGAAGTGAACACAATCTTATTTGCCGTATCTGATGTTTTTACCAACCCAATTGCAGGATTACTTGAAAACCAGCGGATTGTTCCTGTTACACCATTGGTAAGAGTCGGATTATAAGCCAGCGGAATTGAATCATAACTCCCTACACATAAATATTGATCGGATACAGGAGTAGTTACCAATTTAGGAATTTGAAAAATAGATGCTACGGCAGTGTCTTTACATCCATTGGAAGAATTTCCAACTGCTAAAAATTTGTTGGTATAGTTTACTAATGATGATGGCGTAAAAGTAGTAAGTCCCGACCCAACCATATTGGCATTAATGATGGTGTCTTTATACCATGTTTGCGTGGGTGAGGTAACAGTACCTGCAACATAATTTAAGGTGAGCAATTGATTGTTTCCCGTACACAAATTAGTTACTGCCGGTGTAATATTGATTTGCGGTTTTTGTTTTAAATCAAAAACCAGTGTATCTGTAATAAAGCTTGGATCAGAAGTTGAACAAATTCTATTTACTCCAGCAATAATCCAATACTTTTTAAATACTTTAAATTTTATAGCAGGGTATTGACTAAGACTGTCCGTTGCTTTTACAAATTCATAATCAGTTTTTGGAATTTTATTACCTGTAACTGGATCAAGAATTTGCCAATCGTACTTAGTAATAGTACTATTACCAGTTGTATAATTTACTTTAACAGCTAACAATGTATCTGCCGCATTATTATTACCGGGTAATGATGGAAGTACAGGTGGGCCAACTGTTGTGATGCCTTGAGCAAAGTCCAAAATTACATTTGCAGAATCCAAGCAAACAGCAGTGTCTTGTGGAACAAAGGTAACAGTTGGATCTTCTATAATAATAATGGTGTCTTTTTTTGTTCTTACACCACAAGTATTGGTAATTTGCTGTGTTATTTGGTATTTACCTGCAATAGTAAACTGTACACGTGTATTTTGAGAAGTATCTTTAAATGGATTTAAAAAGATAAAACCGGTGGAGGTATTTTCAGGTATTTTTAGAATTGACCATTTGTAGGTCGGCTTACTACATGGCAACCCAACTAAGTTAGATTTGTCAATTAAATCAACTGAATCATTTTTGCAAATTTCATGAACTAATACCCCTTTATTTTTTATCTCGAAATTAGGAATGGGGAGCGTTTCAACATTAATTGTTTTTTCTAATATTGATACCGTTTGACATCCTTCTAAATTTTTCACTTCCATACGAAGCACCCAACATCCTGAAACTGTTACATCTGATGCTGGTATTGTTAAGTTATTGGTAATTGAATCAATCCATCCCCACTGTCGTTCTACAACAACAAAACTGCTGAAACCTGGATACTTTACTTTCCATGTTACAGAATATTTACTCGCACAAGACCCTAATGAACCATATTCACCAGGTATAGTATTATTTACGGCATGAATAGGGGAATTCATACAAATAGGTGATGGAGAAGAAAAGCCTGCAATAGCAGGCTTGCTGGCATTTACTAATTTCTTAGTTCCATTTCCATTTGCAGTAAAACTATCACAAAGGCTTTTTAGCCCTTTATTCAACAGATTAAAACTTACCTCATAATAAATTTTACCAGCCGAACATGTAGCAGCATTGAATTTATGAGACAACTGCCTATTAGACAATAGTTGCTGCTGAGTAAGTTCAACAATAGTTGTTCCATCACCATAATCAATTGAATATTTTGAACCTGGATAATTTTTCGAAATCGTGATGCTATCTATAGTAAACAATACATCATTCCCAACACAAACATTTTCATTACTTAAATTAGACAATCCGGTATTTCCAGTATTAAACATTAATACAAAACTTGAAATGGAAGATATTCCAGTTGACAAAGACATAACCTTAACTTCAATTGGATAATACCCCAATGGAAGTTTATCTGGAATAATAAATTGACCACCGGCACCAAAAGTAGATACCGCAATATCTCTTATAATTAAATTAGGTGGAGATGAAAATTTATCAAATAACCTTACTTTGTATAAAAAATTATTTTTATTAAAATCTCTAATTTTATAATAATACTCTGATGTTGAATCGGTTGAGCTTTTATTAAGATATCCAAAATAGTTATTATTTGATTTATTGCAATTTATATAATTCGAACCGGCTGATGATGAATCTGCTAAGTCAATTGACGGCACAAGCGGTAATGAAGTAATATTACTAGAGATATTAAACACTGATGTCACAGCAGACGATACAGTGGGCAATGTTATAGACCTTACTCTTAGCTTATATCCAGATCCAGGAATCGTTCCGGAAGGTATCGTGCCAAATATTATTGGCGTAAAAAAATCCTTTTTCCTGGCAATTTCTACTGGACTACTGAAATTTCCTGATGCATCTGACAACTCTAATACAAATTCATTTTCTATTGGAAATACACCAATTTGTTTTATATGAACAGAAATTCCCGAACCAGGGGCATAAGTTGCCGTGTCACTAAAATTTTCAATTGTTATGCTCTGCCCACTTACCCCCTGCTGCACCATCAACAATAGGATAGCCAGCAAAAAGCGTTGTATTAATTTTAATATGGTAGATGACTTTCTCACTTTTCTTTTTAAAACCTGTTAAAACATTTTGGTACTTTATTCGTTTCCGGATCCTTACTTAAATTCATTACCAACGATAATTCAAATCCACCTCTACTCTGTGTTGCAGTTGCTAAGGACGATAAATTAATATCGTAACTTAACCCCACTTGTAAATTACCATTATTTATACCCAAATACGGTATCACCGCATCTTTATTCCTCAGATACAAACCGGTAAACAAAGTTGTTTCAAATGCATTTACCTGAATATTAGATTCTAATACCGCGCCTACCATTATCTCACTTGCCAAGGCCGATTGCATATACAATGAACTGAAATATAACCGGGCATATTCATGTACCGGCAAATTATACCCGCCATGTAAACTCACCCGCGATTGCAACCGGTTTTCGGCACTGGTGATGGATTCATTTGGTCGGGTGATATGATAATAAGATGCGCCAGCATACCATTGATGTTCATTGCTATTCATGCCGGAGTACAATATGCCGGTAGCCAAATCGGCATAGTTTAAGTTGAATCCATTAATAGGCTCCCCGGTAGATAACGACATATCAAATCCGTTTGGCGTAAATTGTCTTGAAAAAACAAACCTGCTGTAATCTACCCGCTTGCTTACCAAGGTTGCCTGAAATCCTAATCCCAATTTATGATAACCCTCTTGATCTAAACCTTTATTATAGGCTAATGATATCGTTCCATAATTAGATTTCAATCCCTGATTATTGGATTGATCCATCGTACCTATAAAACCTAAACCAAATACATCTTTTTTAGGAATGGTATTATTTAATATTTGAAAATCACAGGCAACAGAAGCTGTGGTAAATGGTGTGCTTATTGTTCTCCATTGATTTCTATAGGTAGTAGATAACCTTGCTGTTCCGCTAAACAATCCGGTATTAGCCGGATTCAATAACATGGGAGATGCATAAAACTGTGAATAGTGCGGGTCCTGCGCTACCACCATGCATGGCATTATATAAACCATCAAACATACCAATAGCTTTACAGCAATTGCCTGCAAGTTTTTATTGGATGATATGTTTGGGTTTTGTTGCATTTATGTTTTATTCGTTCTGTTTGTTAGTTTCGAAATTTTTACTTTTTACTTTTTACTTTTTACTTTTTAACATTCTCCATTGCAATGACAATTCCATTGAATTGGCCGGCATGGTATTCTTCCTCAATCCATTGATTTGAA
>JBIIAP010000121.1:0-8084 GCA_044239855.1 Sediminibacterium sp.
CTAAATGTATGGTAGGATTGTTTCAACCCGAAGCCGGTGCCATTTCTTATGATGGAAATGATATCGTGACCATGGACAAAAAAGAAAGAAAAATACTTCGTCAGAAAATTGGCATGCTCTTCCAGGGTAGTGCTTTATTTGATTCTATGACAGTAGAAGAAAACATACTTTTCCCTCTGAATATGTTTACCAATTTAAGGTATGCAGAAAAAAAGAAGAGAGCCGCTCAGGTATTAGATCGCGTAAATTTAAATGAAGCCCACAAAAGATACCCTTCTGAAATTAGTGGGGGGATGAAAAAAAGAGTAGGAATTGCCCGTTCTATCGTGCTCAATCCTCAATACCTTTTTTGTGATGAGCCCAATTCCGGACTAGATCCACAAACCTCTTTGGTGATAGATAAACTCATCAAAGAAATAACAGAAGAGTATAATATTACCACCATTGTAATTACCCATGATATGAACAGTGTAATGGAAATTGGCGATCATATTGTGTATCTGCACCAAGGAAAAAAACAATGGGAAGGGACTAATAAAGATATTATTTTCAGCAAAGATGAGCTGCTAAATAATTTTATTTTTGCCTCCGAATTCTTGCAGGATGCCAAAGAAATGCGTATGATAGATGCCGCTAAAGGTAAAACCATCTATTAAACCGACTCTCCTATTTTTACCAATTGATTATAACTGTTTAGGCGTAACTTTGCATAAAATTTAATCTTTTAAATATATTGTTATGAAAGTTACAGTAGTTGGTGCCGGTGCAGTTGGAGCAACTTGTGCCGATAATATTGCCCGCAGGGAATTATGTACCGAATTAGTATTATTAGATATTAAAGAAGGTTTTGCAGAAGGTAAAGCGCAAGACATGATGCAGACCGCTGCTTTGTTGGGTTTTGACACCAAAATTACAGGCAGTACCAACGACTATGCTAAAACAGCAGGTAGTGATGTAGTAGTAATTACCTCAGGCTTACCACGTAAACCGGGCATGACCAGAGAAGAATTAATTGGCACCAATGCAGGTATTGTAAAAGGAGTTTGTGAGAATATTTTAAAGCACTCACCCAATGCTATCATTATTGTGATCAGTAATCCAATGGATACGATGACTTATTTAGCACTTACTGCAACTGGTTTACCAAAGCATAGAATTATTGGAATGGGCGGCACATTAGACAGCAGCCGATTTAAATATCAATTGAGTCAGCACCTTGGTTGCAGTCCTGCAGATTTAAATGCAGTAGTAGTAGGCGGACATGGAGATACCACCATGATTCCATTAATTCGCCACGCAACCTGGAACAGTGCCCCGGTAACTGATTTCTTAACTGCCGATCAACAAGCACAAATTGTAAACGATACAATGGTAGGCGGTGCAACCCTTACCAAATTAATCGGCACATCAGCCTGGTATGCACCAGGTGCAGCAGGAGCCGCTTTAGTAGAAAGCATTGTACGCGACCAGAAGAAATTATTTACTTGTTGCGTAAGCCTTGATGGGGAATACGGACAAAAAGATATTTGTTTAGGCGTACCTGTTACCATTGGGAAAAATGGCTGGGAAAAAATCATTGATATTAAGCTGAACGAAGCAGAGCAAGCTGCTTTCAACAAAAGCGCAGATGCTGTTAGAAGCATGAATGATGTATTGAAAACATTGTAATATTTAGTGTAGGAGACGCGCGCAGCGCGTCTCCTACTATTTTTATCGCCCTCATAGCTACTTCTTTAGCTATATGACAACTCCGGTAGGTATATATTAAATACAAAACCGAATTCTATACCGGTGGTTCATTTTACCTTTTTTACACCGACTTCTTAACTGCTTCAACGATTTCTGCTTTAATTCAATATGGCAATCAGCCTATCTATCAATATTTATGTTCCATCTAACCAAAAAGCTTGTTTGTTTGTTTTTTACATGATGTTGTTTTTATATATTTATACATTAATATACATAGACCATATTAACAACATGCTGATACATAATGTAAAACGCTGTAATAATTCATTGCTTCTGCTGTTAATATCCTGTATGTTTTTATTGCTTAGTTGTGCAAAAGACATAAACAATAAAAAGGATATATATATTCAAAATGAACGTTTTTTTGAAAGATTGGCATCTTTAAAAGAAAACAATGCTTCATCAGGCAATGATTGGACCGATACAATCATTGCACAAATAAAAAGCATGGACAATGAGTATAAATTTGTGAATAACATCATTCAAAAATATGGCTTTCCCCGATGGGACAATACTATGTCGTTCAATAATTCCAACGGGTACCAAACCCATTTTATTCCTTTAACTGATAGCAACAACAATTCCATTAAAGGAATGCTAATGGCTTACCAAAATGGACAAAGTGATTATACCTATAAAATAATTAATAAAAACGATCCTCAACCCAATTTACCTGAACATGGAAACAAGGAAGCCTCCATTTTTACTCAACAATCTTTAAAGGGAATTTTTAAAACTGCTGAAGAAAAATTATTAGCGCAATCTAATAATAGTGCGCTATCAAGTCATAACGGGGCTAAAATAAAAGCATTTTATTGGAACATATCTTATAGTTGTTGGTATTATACCTGGACAGAATCAGATGGTTCTTTTGGGATCTCTAATACCCAGTGTAGCTATAGTTTCGTTTATACTCCCGAAGTAGTAAGAATAATACAGTGCGATGAACCTATATTTGGGGGAGCAGGTAGCGGCGGTGGAAGTCCTAATAGGATCTCAGAAAATTCTATGTTGCATAAATTTCCTATGAATAGTAATTATAAAAAATTATACCCCAAATTTTATGCTCTTGTAAATTCATTGTATTCTAGAGCTTTAAAAGACCCAATAATATTAAATGCACTTAAATCTTTTGGTCATTTTTCAAAAGATTCAAAGGGGGATTTAGCGCTATATAACATGCTTCAATTTGGCAAGGGTGCTGAAATTATTGTTCAAAATGAAAACATTTCTTCTTATAAAGATCGATATGGCCATTTTGACCCTAGTAATCCGGATGAAATATTTATAGACAAATCATTAGTTGAAGAATATGAAAAAACAACAAATACAGTTTTAGATCAGACGTTAAGCCTATTCTTATTTATATCTGTGTTACACGAAACAGTGCATTATGCAAATAATCTAAATGGTTTTGACGAAGAAGAATTTGAATTTGGAAATGGATGGGAGACAGTTGTATATGGCAAATATATTGACAGTCCTGAAATGGCAGGAATCTATATATTAAGAAAAAAACAATAAATTTAATTATGAAATATTTGCTATTACTTTCTCTACAGCTTATGGGTATGCACTCGGTAATTAGGCAAGAAAAACCAGCGTCCCCATTTGTACATTGGATTTATGAATTGAGTAATAAACCAACAGTATTAGAATCCGGAAAATTACTAAGTGACCCTTTCACTAAAAAAGATAATAATTTACCTAATATCATTTTGCTATCAAGTGAAAAAATGTTTATTGATTCAAGGTTGGCTAATATTAAAAAGATATATCCAAAGACAGAAGATTTAGCGCTTTGCAAGTTGACAAATGAAGAAATTAATTACTTAATTACCACAAAACAAATTAGCCAAGATTCAACCATTTTAACTACCAAAGAATTTAATGTATTGGGTACAATTTTTATTAATGAGGCCTACATCAATAATAAGAAGAATTTATTTTACATTGATTATTCTTATACCGGCGTTGGCATAAAGTCTATATTTTCTGCCATTATGGTTTTAGAATTAAAAAATGGTAAATGGCTAATACAATCAAAAAAAGTTTACGAAATGGCTAATTAATTAATAAAAAGATGAAAAAAGGATTTTTTTTAATTTGATGATGAAAATTAAACATCATGTGTATTTCATGAAATTCCTTATAGTAAATAGTACAATTATTCTGTCTTTTCTTATTATAAGCAACTCAACTAATGCTCAGGAACAAGATATCCATCTATCCAATTTTTTAAATTATTTTACTAAAGAATATTTGCCTTCTGATGGGTTATATAAAATAAATGACAAAGTAAGACCCACTACTTTCTTAAAACGAAACAAGGTAATTGTGTATGGCTTAGAATTAGTACTTAATAGATTGGATACCACCTCAATAGGGCTAAATAAAGTGGAACAGTCTCAACTATTAACTTGTTTAAAAAACTATACGCTTGATTTAAATTTCAATAATTTCCTTGCAGATAGTTTATTAATTAATATAGACTCTATCTATTATTATGATTCATTAATACAGTATCATGAATCATATTTTTACAAGAATTATCTTAAATATAATAGACTTATTGAAGATAAAAAATATGATCAAGTGCCCGACTCTATTCTTAATTATTATTTTTTTAAAGAAACATTAGTAAAGAATAATATTGAATTAATTTATTTACTTGAAAAAGACATGGTTGAAATTACGACCCCTTACTTTTTTAAAAACTATTCGCAGTGTGTAATTGCTTACGTAAGACATTTATTTCATAAAGATGACTCAAAAGTTTTATTATTCAGAAAAGAAAACGAAAAATGGGGGTTGCAAAAAGTATTATACGACAATCTTTTAACTTTAGATGATGAAGATTAAATATTAATCGGGTATTTTATGAAACATTTATTTTTAATTTTAGTACTTGTTACTGGATTACAATGTTCCAATAAACAAAAATTGGCCCAGTCACCATTTATTCAATGGATATTTGAATTGAGCAATCATACCGATGTATTAGTATCTGGAAAATTATTAAGTGCGCCATTTACCACAAAACAAATTACCCAAGATTCAACCATTTTAAATTCCAAAGAATTTAATGTATTGGGTACGTTTTTTTTGAATGAGGCCTACATCAACCATGAGAAAAATATATTTTACATTGATTATTCTTATACCGGCGTGTGCATGAAGTCTACATTTTCTGGCATTATGGTTTTAGAATTACACAATAGCAAATGGCAGGTACAATCAACAGAGGTATACGAAATGAGCTGATATATTAAATAAATCTAAATTATATATAAAAAGCCCAATATTCCTTCCTCCCTCCCCCCATTTCGTCACCAATTTGTGGATACTATTCTGGCATTTTTTAGCCAAATAAGGGGTATTCTCCCTTAATTTGTAGCCCTTATACCATGTCAGATCAATTTTTTGAATATCAAATTTTGCAGCATTTTTTGCAGCAATCCCATAGCCTAAAGCTGCTCCGCAGCGGCAATGCAGCTATGTGTATTAGTTTTTTACATAAAGTGTTTCATCATCAAAATCAGCTGTCGCTCCCTTTAACTGATCTTACACAAAAATTAGCCGACTTTTTAGCCAATATTGGATATTTAGAAGAAAGCGAGGAACAACAGAACTTGGCTTATATCAGTACCGATTATTACGACAGAGCAGATGCGTATTTAAAGCGTTGGGCCGATGAAGAAACCAGGTATATCTATATCAACATCGACGAAAAAACACATGAACCATACGCCACACTTACCCGCCATACCGAAAAGCTTTTTCAAGTACTGGAATTACTGAAAGAAAAGGATTTTGTAGGCACAGAAAGTAAACTGCTCGATCTGTTTACCAAAGTACAGGCACTGGTGCAACACAGCAACGAAAATCCCAACGAACGCATTAAGCATCTACAGGAAAAACGCAAACAACTGGAAGAAGAAATTAAAATCATCAAACAAACCGGACAAGTGTCTGTTTTTGAGCCCTGGCAAATTAAAAGCAGGTGGGCAGAAATTGAAAGACTCTCCAAAGAACTCAGTGGTGATTTTAGGGAAGTGGAAGATAATTTCAAAGAAATATACAAAACCATCAGTCATCGGCATGCAGACGCCCGATTGTCGAAAGGTCAGTTGTTGCGCATTACTTTCGATGCTTTGGAAGAACTGAAAACCAATGACCAGGGTAAGAGTTTCTATGCTTTTTGGGAGTTTTTAATGGATGAGGAGAAACAACAGGAATTCAACCATATGTTGGAGGAGTTGTACGAATTACTCGACAACAATGGCGTAACACATGAAGGCCGCCAATTGCTGCAACTAAAATACATGTTACATACTGCCGGAATAAAAGTGCTGGAAACCAATCAGATGTTGGGTTACAAACTTAGCCGGATCGTAATAGAAAAAGAAAGAGGCAACAGACGCAAGACCAAAGATATTATGCAGCAAATTATGCAGCATGCTATACAACAGGCGGAGAAGATGGAGAAAAAAAATATTGTACTCTTTACCGATGATCGTCCGGAAATTAAGCTCCCATTAGAAAGAAAGCCCGGCGATGCTCCTATACAAAATGAATTTACCAACACCCCCAATCATGCACAATTAAATATTGACCAACTTTCTGCACTGCATAAATTAATGGATGATGGAAGTATTGATAAAGCGGTAATAAAAGAAAACATCCTAACCTTACTCAAACAAAAGAAACAAATTAGTTTGCAACAGGTAATGGAGCATTATGGTTGCACCAGAGGACTGGCCGAGCTACTGGCTTATATTAGCGTGAGTATTCATCTCTCGCAATCCAGCATCAATCCATCTACAACAGATGATATTATGTTCGATACCAATCAGCAGAAATTTCTGCAAGTACCTCAAATTATATTTAGTAACTAAATAAGCGCTAATTAAACCTCCCATCACATGAGCAATATATTTTCTGAAACACAATCAACAGGAGCCAACTATATGCCACATATAGCAAGGGTTCAGCCCTGGGCTAAATGTGCTGCGTCTTTATTAAAAGGTCCGGTATTTGATGAGGAAGACCTTTGGAGTAAAATGATGCTTTATAAAACGGAGCTGATCATGTGGTTCGAACAAATTGCCATTGAACTCATCATTGATCAACGAGATGGATACGCCTATTTACGTCAGTTGGAGTTAGACGACAAAGGCACCACAGTTGGTCTTGTTCAACGCAGAGCCCTCTCCTATGAAGTTACTTTGCTTTGCGTTATCCTGCGGAAAATGTTAGACGAATTTGAAATCAATGACACCAATAGTCGCAATTTATATATTACCAGAAAATTATTACGCGTTGAACTGGAAACTTTTTTTAAAGAGAAAGCCAACCGAATGAAACTCATTAAGGAGTTGAATAAATACATTGAAGAAGTAGCAGATTTGGGATACATTAAAAAAATGAAGAACGACAGCAATGTATCTGAAGACGATCGTTTTGAAGTGCGCCGTATTATCAAAGCACGATTTGATGAAGATACCCTTGAATATTTTTTAAACCAACTCAAACAGGAAATTGCCTAACCTGATTGAATAGATAATAGCAAGATTATGGATTTATCTCTTTTTAGTTTGAACCCTGCTGAAGCCGGTTTTAGGTTACAGCGAATGGAATTGTGGAACTGGGGTACTTTTGATGAAAAAGTGTACAGCATTGAACCGGGAGGAGAAAACAGTTTACTCACCGGAGCAAATGGTAGTGGGAAAACCACTTTTGTTCACGCCCTGCTTACCCTATTAGCAGCGGAAAGGAGAATGCGCAGCTTTAACATGAGCGCAGAAGGAAAAACTAAAAATGAACGAACGGAAGAGAGTTATGTTTTAGGCGAATACGGCTCAACAGAAGACGATAGCGGCAGCAAAGCACAACGTTTGCGCGAAGACCGCAGTAAAGTGCGCTCTATTATTTTAGCAGTGTTTAAAAGCGAAGAACAAATTGTTACCCTTGCTCAAATACGTTGGTTTGCCGGCACAGAATTACGCAGAAGCTTTATCATTACCCATAAAGCGATGAGTATTGAAACGGACTTGCGTTACTTTGATTCAGGAGGTGAATGGAAAAAAAGACTGCGTCAACAATTCCCCAAAACGAATAATAGAGATATGGTGGAATTCTTTGATGGCCCCAAAGAATACGGCATACGATTGAGGAGTTTATTTGGCATGCGGAGTGAAAAAGCGCAAAGCCTTTTTAACCAAACCATCAGTTTAAAGATATTGGGCAACCTCGATGAATTCATCAGAACCCAAATGTTGGAAGAAACAGAAATGGAAGCTGATTTTGAAAAACTGAAAGACCATTTCAAAACA
>JBIIAP010000122.1:0-8052 GCA_044239855.1 Sediminibacterium sp.
TAATATAATTTCATAATTATTATGATTCCGAACATGTATTATTTAAATAAACATATGTTATTGATATTATTTATTTTGACCTAATTACTAGTGAAAATTAAAAACCAGTATATTTTTTATGCCATACCGCTTAAAATTTGCGCATATTTTTACTATCCCAATAAATCTCATAATTACTTAGATTAATTATATCTCTTTAAACCGGTGAGTGACCAATTTTTTCTATCTTTTCATACTTTATGCAGCGAGCAACCAAAATCATATTGTTTTTTTACTCCGTTTACGTATTGATTACTTTTATTTTAGTCATGCTCCTCTTTTTCCCTTTCATCATGCTTGCACTTTTGTTTGGAAAGTTTAAAGGAGGTAACATTATTTATAAACTATGTAAAAAATGGGCCAGAACCTGGTATTTCTTTATTGGAATTAAACACCACGAAATTTATGAAGCCCCACACGCTACTGATAAACAGTATGTATTTGTTGCAAACCATATATCTTACATGGACATCCCTCCCATTGTTGCAGGTATTCATCAACCATTTAGAATTTTAGGCAAGGCAGAAATGAGTAATGTACCCATTTTCGGGTGGATATACAGAGCTGCTGTTATACTGGTTGATCGAACTACTATGAAAGGCAGAGTGAAAAGTATTCGCAATTTAAAAGCAGCGCTCAAAAATGGGTTATCCATTTTTATATTTCCTGAAGGTACTTTTAATGAAACCAAAATGCCATTAAAAAAATTTTATGATGGCGCATTTAGAATGGCTATAGAAACGCAAACCCCTATTAAACCGGTATTATTTGTGGACACCATCAAAAGAATGCATTACAGAAGCTTATTTGAAGTGACTCCCGGACTAAACAGAGTGGTATACTTAGAGGAAATTGCTGTAGAAGGCCTAACACTGGATAATTTAACAGCACTCAAAAATCAAGTGTATAATATAATGGAAGAAGGCCTAAAACGTTATATTCAATATCCCACTCCTTAAGTGTATTTTTGAAAAAATATTAGTCATTGTTTGCAGAAATAATCATACCGCTTTCCTTACCTAAGAATTATACCTGGTCTATACCCGATCACTTAAAAGACAGCATTGAACCGGGCATTAGAGTGGAAGTTGCATTACGTAAAAACAAAAAATATACCGGTATTGTTAAAAAAATTCATGCAACAATAGCACCAGAATTAAACCCTGCACCCATTTTAAGTATATTAGATAGTGAACCATTAATCCACCCCATGCAACTAGAATTTTGGGAGTGGATTGCTAATTATTACATGTGCACAGAGGGTGAAGTAATGCAGGCTGCAATTCCAACCAACCTTAAACTATCAAGCGAAAGTGTTCTTCAATGGAATGAGGAAAGAACATTAGATTTTAGCGACTTATCCGATACTGAATATATTGTAGCAGAAGCACTGGAAATAAAAAAAGAACTTAGAATTAGCGAAGTACAACAATTACTGGACCTTGTTAACATATATCCGGTTATTAAAAAATTAGTTGAAAAAGGTGTTTGTTTTATTTGGGAAGAACTAAAAGAAAAATACAAACAAAAAATAGAAACCTACATCCAACTTCATCCATCTTATAATAATGAGGAACAACTAGAAGCTTTATTAAATAATTGGACAAAGGCGCCTAAACAAATGGAGCTATTACTAGCATATCTTCATTTAAAACAAAAAGAGAATATTGTTATTCAAAGTGAACTTTTAAAGAAAGCGAATGCCAGTATTGCGCAGTTAAAAGGTCTGATTGAAAAAGGAATTTTGTTGGCTGAAAAAAGAAGTGCCGACCGTTTACCCTCTTTGCCAAAAGAAATTTCATTAGATTTTACTTTATCTGAAGGGCAAGAAAAAGCACTTCAAGCAATCAATACCGCATTTGAACAAAAAAATGTTTGTTTATTACATGGTGTTACCTCTTCCGGAAAAACACAGTTGTATATTAAAATGATTGAGCAACAAATTTTGCGCAATCAACAGGTGCTTTATCTTTTACCGGAAATTGCTTTAACCGCCCAAATGATTCGCCGTTTACAAAAAAGCTTGGGGGGACATATCGCTATATATCATTCAAAATTCAATCCTAATGAAAGAGTTGAAATTTGGAACAAAATAAAATCAGGGGAAACTAAAGTAGTGTTAGGTGCTCGCTCAGCTCTTTTATTACCTTTTAAAAATCTGGGATTAATTATTTGTGATGAAGAGCATGATGCTTCTTATAAACAACAGGATCCTGCACCCAGATACCATTGCAGAGATGCAGCGATTTATTATGCATCATTATTTAACGCTAAAATTTTACTAGGCAGTGCAACGCCATCTATTGAAAGCTATTACAATGCTAAGTTACAAAAATATGGTTTCATCGAATTGCAAGAAAGGTTCGGCAATATTGCACTTCCTCAAATCAATTTAATAGACACTAAAAAAAGTACTACTAACAAACAAATCAAAAGCCCTCTAACACCTGAGCTTATAGAAGCCATCCATTTTGCTTTAACTGCAGGTAATCAGGTTATCCTTTTTCAAAATAGACGCGGCTATTCTCCTTATATTTTATGTGAAACCTGTGGGTGGATTCCACATTGCCAACATTGCGATGTAACCCTTACCTATCATAAGTCTAAGAATAAATTAAACTGCCATTACTGTGGCGCTGTTTATCCTACCATTAATACCTGTACTGCATGTGGTAGTCACCATTTTATTCAGAAAAATTTTGGCACCGAAAAAATTGAAGAACTCGTAACAGAACAGTTCCCGGATGCAAAAATTGCCCGAATGGATTACGATAGTATTAAAGGAAAAAACGATCACGACAATTTGATAAAACTGTTCGAGCAACAAAGAATAAATATTTTAGTGGGCACCCAAATGGTAGTGAAAGGATTGGATTTTGAAAAAGTGAGTTTAGTTGGAATAATTGATGGGGATGGCATTTTAAATTTCACCGACTTTAGAGTAAATGAAAGAGCTTTTCAACTGATGGAACAAGTAAGTGGAAGAGCCGGTAGGAAAAATGGTCAAGGCAGTGTTTTTATACAGGTAAGTAATTTGCATCATCCCGTATTGAATTTTGTAAAAGAACACAATTATGCACAATTATTTCAATTTGAAATAGATAACAGAAAACACTTTTCTTACCCCCCATTTACCAGACTCATTCAGGTTATTTTTAAACATAAAGAAAAACACATCGCAGAAGAAGCTGCAAATATTATGATGAAGGGTATGAAACAACATTTTGGCGAAATGATGAATGGCCCATCACAACCAATTGTTGATAGAGTAAGGAACCAATATCTCTGGGAGATCTTAATTAAACTTCCCAAAGACACCAATTTGATTGTTCATTGCAAAAAAAGTATTCAACAACAAATGGCAATGATTCAATCCAACAAAAGATATAGAAGTGTTTATATCATCCCCAATGTAGATCCGGTTTATTAAGATTTAATTAGTGCATTTTCCCACCGCACATCAGGATCTTTTTTAAACCAAGTCATCTGACGTTTTGCATATTGCCTGGTATGAACTTTAATTTGTTGAATAGCATCCGGCAACGTACAATTGCCCTCTAAATAATCGAAGATTTCTTTATAACCAACTGTTTGCAAGGCTGGTTTATTTCTATAAGGTAGTACACTTTTAACCTCGTCCAATAATCCTTTTTCCATCATCTGGTCAACCCGAAGATTAATACGTTCTGTTAATTGAGTCATTGACATTTCAAGACCAATTTTTTTGATATTGAAATCACGTTCTTTTTTTTGTGCTGAACGAAAAACAGTGATGGATTTGCCTGTTGCATGCAACACTTCCAAGGCGCGCATCAACCGTTGCGGATTCTGCTGTTCTGCAACAGCCCAGAAAGCAGGATCCTGATGTTTTAATTCAGCCTGTAACCAAATAAGTCCTTTAGATTGATATTGTTCAATAATATTTGCTCTAACCTCTATGGGTATTGAAGGCATTGGATCAATGCCTTCACAAAAAGCTTTGATATACAAACCTGTACCTCCTACCATTACAACAGCGTCTTTCTGCTCAAAAATTTGCGCTGTTGCTTGTAAAGCAAACTGCTCAAAAGAACCTGCGTTGATATCTTCGGTTACTGAATTACTGGCAATAAAATGATGCGGTACTGCATGTAGTTCCGCCTGTGAAGGTCTGGCAACTCCTATGGACAACTCTTTAAAGCATTGCCTTGAATCGGCTGATATTATTTCGGTATCTAATTGCTGCGCTAATGAAATAGCATATTCGGTTTTACCTATAGCCGTTGGTCCAACAACTATATAAACTGTTTTATTATTCAAAGTCTTCGTTTTGTTCTTCGCCTAAATCCATATCATCATCATCATCGCCATCTGATTCTCTTTCTTCGCCTTCTTCGCCAAATCCATCTGCAGCTTCATTTAAATCATATTTCTCTTCTATGTCTGCAAACTTATCACCCAATAAACTTTTGGTGCCATATTGCTGAGGACCGATGCCTTCTGATCTGGAAGTTGCTGGATAGGTTGTCTTGCTATTTTCCTCTTTACTTACATTAATCAATTCAATAAGAAAAACCCATTGCTTGGCAAAATCGTACTCATATATAAATTTCTGATTGGGGTCCATAATTTCCGATCCTATAAGCGTTTCGCTCATCATCAGCGGCTCTGCTTTATACATCTTATCATATTTGGTAAAGCTAATTTCCCGACCGCGCAGCCAATTGTCATTACTCCTGTAAAAAGTAGCTTGATGTTTAGCATCAAATTCATATGCCTTTAAAATAGCAAAATGCAAATCCTGGAAAGTTTGTTTGTGCTTAATTACAATATCCCGATAAATAGCTTCATCTTCTTCCAAGTAAATTCTAAACTTTAGTACAGCCATACCATTATGCTTTTATGTGTTGCAAATTACTAATTATTTAATGGGTTTTAGATTTAGTTCAGCTGCTTTTTCTAACATAAATCCATAAGCTGCATCATAATTGTTAGAAATAACGCCATCTAAAATAGCTTCTCGTATTGAATCTTTAATAATCCCAACATTTTTTCCGGGTGATAATGCGAATGTTTCCATAATTAATTCACCCGAAATAGGTGGTTGCCAGTTTCTAACCCGATCCGATTCTTCCACTACCTGCATACGTTCTTTGACCAATTCAAAATTCTTCAAAAAACGCATCACTTTATGCTTGTTTTTACTGGTAATATCCGCTGAACAAAGTGTCATCAAATCATCTATATCATTACCTGCATCAAAAAGCAACCTACGCACCGCACTATCGGTAATGTTTTCTTTGGTTAAACTGATAGGTCGTAAATGCAACAAAACCAATTTCTGCACATAGCGCATAGGCTCATGTAATGGAAGTTTTAACCGAGCAAAAATCTTTGGAACCATTCTAGCTCCCACCACTTCGTGCCCATGAAAGGTCCAGCCATGCCCTTCCTCAAATTTCTTGGTAGCAGGCTTTCCGATATCATGTAATAATGCTGCCCAACGCAACCAAAGATTAGTCGTGTTTTGGCAGATATTATCCAGCACTTCTAAAGTATGATAGAAATTATCTTTATGTCCTTTACCATCAATATATACCGCTCCGTGCAAATCAAGCATCTGTGGAAGAATTTGTTTCAATAAGCCCGACAAGTACAACAAATTCCAGCCAACAGAGGGCTTGGGAGTACTCATAATCTTATTTAATTCATCGGTAATCCTTTCTTGCGATACAATTTTCATCCGATACACATTTGCTTTAATTGCATCAAAAGTCACCGGGTCTATTTCAAAGCCCAATTGAGTAGCAAACCTAATAGCCCTCAACATTCTTAACGGATCATCACTAAATGTTTGAACGGGTTCTAATGGCGTTACAATGACCTTATTGGAAATGGCGGTTAAGCCATCAAATGGATCAATCAGTTGTCCGAAATTGATTTCATTCAATTGAATTGCCAATGCATTCATCGTAAAATCCCGCCGATTTTGGTCATCTTCAATGGTACCCTCTTCTACTTCCGGCTTTCTGCTATTTTGTTGATAGCTTTCTTTTCGTGCACCTACAAATTCAATTTCAAAGTCACCCAACTTTATCTGAGCAGTACCAAATGTTTTGAAAAAAGCAACAATAGGTTTGGGATGAATTGTATCTGCAAATGCATTAGCAAGCGCAATCCCATCTCCAATACAAACAATATCAGCATCTTTTACCGGTCGTCCGATAACTTTATCTCTTACAAATCCGCCTATAAGGTAGCAGGGTGCATTTAAGTGATCAGCAACAGCGCCAATTTTTTTAAAAATAGCTAACTCATCATTGGTAAACTTTATCTCCATTCGTGCAAATGTAGTGCTGTTTAAATTAAAGCGGCAGCGTGTTGATTAATTGACTAGTCTGAATGGTTTGAGCACAATTGAAATGAACTTGTGGACAAGCCTTTAAACCATGTAAACCACAAGGCCTACAGGTTAATGGCGCTAAGGTTTCCACGATAAATGATTGGTCGGAAAGAGGTCCAAAACCAAAGGCCGGTACTGTAGAGCAATAAATAGCAGTAACAGGGGCATTAACTGCCGAACAAAAGTGCATGGGCGCCGAATCATTTACATAATTCATTAACGCATCTCGCATTAATGCGGCCGATTGTAAAAAATTACAGGTACCGGCAAGGTTTGTACATTGATCATTGGAAGAAGCCCGAATTATTCGATTACACAACTCCACGTCATCGGGACCACCTAATACAAATATTTTAATGTTGCGGGGCACTTCATTTAGAAAATCAATCCATTTATTTTCTGCAAACTGTTTAGTAAACCATACAGATGTTGGGGCGATACAAATGTAAGGCTGCCCTTTCCAATTTGCTACATGAGCCTCATCTTTGGCTGAAGGATATAGTGCAGGCTTTCCTACAGGAATCTGTAAGATTGATTGCAATAATTGATGATTGCGATTTACTTCATGTATGCTCTTACCGGATGCGTCTATTTCGTGCTTTACAGATTTGGAGAATAAAAAGTGAAACGGGTTTTTATTAAACCCAATAGTCCTATCAGCTTTCGAAAAGGCGGTTAAGAAGCCCGTAGCCGCAAACCGTTGTAAATTCAGTAACAGCGAATAACGATTGCTTCTTATTTGTTTTAAAATCAAAAAGAGATGTTTGTATTTGTGCTGTTTTTTATTCCACACTAATACGCTATTCAAAAAGGGATGTTTGTCAAATAAAGTTTCATTGCCTTTTCTAACCAATATATCTAATGATGCATCCGGGTAGGAATTATGTAAAGACTCTAACAGCGCTGTTGCCAATACCACATCACCGATAAATGCTGTTTGAATAACTAAAATTTTACGCATACAGCAAAGCTACAATAGTACCTTATTCATATTCAAGTTCATTGCAAAAAAATTCCCAACTTAAAAATATAATTTCCGAAAAAATTGGTCTACAGTTTTGCTCATGTAATAACGAGACTAAATATTGGCATATCATAGAAGGATAAAATTTTATACATTAAATTTAGTATATATTTTTTATTGTATAATTTATTTTTACAATAAAAAGTAGAAAATGGGGATAAATATTTAGATTCGGAAAGAAGTGGCTAATATGTATTTTTGCAAAAAATAGACTATGACACAAGAAATGATTGCAGCGGCATGGGCTGATAGAGGGCTGTTAAAAGAAGAAAAATATGTTAATGCAGTAAAAGAGGTAATTGAATCGGTTGACAAGGGTTCTTTAAGAGTATGTTCTCCCGGAGAAAATGGATGGGTAGTCAATGAGTGGGTAAAACAAGCTATTCTAATGTATTTTGGCATTCAACAAATGCAAACCTGGGAAACGCCTCCCTTTGAATTTTATGATAAAATGCTTTTAAAAAGCAACTATAAAGAATTAGGAGTTAGAGCTGTTCCACCAGCAACCGCCAGATATGGAGCTTATATTGCAAAGAATGTGGTTTTAATGCCCAGCTATGTAAATATTGGCGCTTATGTTGATGAAGGTACGATGGTAGATACCTGG
>JBIIAP010000123.1:0-7994 GCA_044239855.1 Sediminibacterium sp.
AAAAATATTTTCTGCCATGCGGGTCTTTGCGTTCATCAAATTTTTCTTCATATTTAGCATAGGCCTGGTGGCAAATTTTAATTCCTTTGATAAGTTTTTCGCTCCCTTTCGGAATATTTACATTTAAGCAAAAATGTTTATCAAGCTTTTTGGTGTGGAGCATTTGCTCAACAATAATGCGTACATATTTTTTTGAAGCGGTAAAGTCAGCTTCTATGCTAAAGTCTAGCAAACTAAATCCAATACTGGGAATACTTTCTATGGAAGCTTCCAGTGCCGCAGACATTGTGCCAGAATAAATAACATTAATGGAGTTATTGGCACCATGATTAATGCCACTCAAACAAATATCTGGTTTACGATGTAATATTTTATCAACTGCTAATTTTACACAATCTACCGGTGTGCCGCTGCAGCTCCAGGCTTCTACACCTTCAATATCGTTAGATTTGTGCATGCGTAATGGCTCCCCAATGGTTATAGCATGTCCCATTCCGCTTTGAGGCTTATTAGGCGCAACTACCACAATCTTTCCTAACCCTTTTACAGCTTCTACTAATGCCAATATTCCCGGAGCTGTTATACCATCATCATTGGTAATTAGAATTATAGGTTCTTCTTTCTTTTTAGATACAACTTTTGCCATACTGCAAGATACAATTTAGTGCAACCATTTTTATTTTTTGCCCTTTGTTTTTATATTAAAGTATTTGATGATGGGGTATTGTACTGGTTTTTCATTTACTTTTTCTGTTGCTAAAAAAGCATCAAAAAAGTTCCAAGATAATAAACCATCGTCGGATTGAGGTTCCAATAAATAAAATATCAGATTCGCTAATGGTTGCGCTAAATCTATCAGGTAATCTCCTTTTTGAGCAGTATAGGTAATTGGCTGATAGTTTCCTTCCGCAGCAGCCATAAAGTGCCCTTCAAATTTTCTGGATGATTTGGTAAATTGCTGTACCCAAAAGCTTTCCCCATTAAATACCGTTTTTTGTTCTAGCTGAGTTACCTGTGCTCCGTGTTTGATTAATTGATCTGCAATATTTTTAAATGCAGCGGGTATAATATATCCTCGTGGTAGGGTTGATTGAACGGTGTCTTTAAATGCACCATAATAGCTGATGCTATCGTGGTAAACGATTTTACCTGTTTTTACCAACTGCTCTTTACCGTCGGGTTGTATAAATTTAGTATACTCATAAGTTCTGAAATGTTTTAATGGCGTGTTGGTGGGCACCATTTTAAATCGTACGCCTTTTTTTACTTTACCTGCTTGGTTGAGCACTAAGTCAATAGCGGCTTTTTCTGCCTGCATGTTCACTTGTTTAATGGTCGTTGCATGGTTATTGCAATAGGTTAAAATCTCCAGTACAAATTGATAAGTGCTGTTGATGCGTTGGTAAAAACGTTCATGTGCAAAAGATTCGCTTAATATAGATTGCCTGTTTCTCAATCCCATTTGATTGATGATGTATCTCGGATGATGATTATAAGTATAAAAATTAGTCAACGGCCATTTTTCTTTGGTATAAAAATCACCAAAGGGGCCTATGTTTAAATCGTTTTTTTCTTTGAGTTGTTGCGTAATATATGGTAGTAGCGTGTTGTTCGTATATTCATAGGTTTCAGGCTGCCCTGCATATAAATAACCCGGTGCCCAGGTGAGGGAGTATCCATGCCAGGTACCATTGGTTGTGTGTAAATCAACGGTCATTTGAGGATCCCATTTGGTAAACACTTGTTCAATAAGTGCTTCTGTTTCCGGTGCTTCCATTTTTACTCCATCTCTGTTGAGGTCAAGTCCTTGTCCATTTTCTCTTTCTCCTGTTTCTAACGGACTATTTTCTTGAGAAGGTCTTAGCCCCTTTGCCATTTTATCATTGCCATCAATATTATATATAGGCATGAACATAATTATTTGATGATCCAGTAAATGGTTTTTATCACCCAGTAAAATATCTCGCATCAACATTAATGCAACTTCTTTACCTTCTACTTCACCGCCATGAATATTAGCTTGTATATATATCACCGGCTTTCCGGAAAGTTTGGCTTCTTCCGGCGAAGTAATTTTCGGATTTGCTAAAATGGCAAGAGGCATGTCTTTACCCATTGAACTTTTTCCAACCTTAGTAATATAAATCTGATTGCTTAATGTACTGATGCTGGCAAGAAACTGGGTGACATCTGCATAAGTAGAGGTTTTCTCAAAATTACTTTTTTCCGGAGTGATTTTGAGCGACTCAGGAAATGCATATTTGTTTTGAGCAATACATTTAATTGAAACAGCAAACAACAAAACGAGTAACCATTTTTTCATTTATAAATAATTTAATGAACTGAATTGATACAGAGGGTTTAGACCGAAAAATACATCTTTCAGATTAAAAGTGTAGAGAAAATGGTGCATAGTAATGCCTTAAAAGTAAAATATTTAGTATTTATCAGAAAAAAAAAGAAAAATGTGGAAAAAAATTTGGAAAAACTAAATTTATTAGTATTTTGCATCTAAATAAATTAGCTATGTCAAACGCCGGTAAAAATTTACGTTATCTACGCAAGCTGCGTAACTGGACCCAAGAGGAGTTTGCTAATAAATTAAATATCAAGCGGTCTTTAGTGGGCGCTTATGAAGAGGAGCGGGCAGAACCTAAACTGGAAGTAATGGAACAGGTTTGTGCGCTTTTCAAAATTAGTCTGGAAGATTTTTTATTTAACGATTTAAGTGATTTAGGTGGAGGTGGTAGCACCTCCTATTTGGATAAGCGTCGACAAATGAAAATGGCATCGGAAGTTGCAGAAGTACGTTTTGTGCCGATTAAAGCAGCCGCTGGATATCTTACAGGATATGCCGATCCGGAGTTTATTGATGAATTGAACACATTTACGCTGCCAATGTTAGCCCCCGGGCAATATCGGGCATTCGAAATAATAGGAGACAGTATGTTGCCTACTCCAAGCGGAAGTGTAATTGTTGGTGAAAAAGTAGAAGAATTAAACGAACTGAAGAATAGCAACACCTATGTGGTTTTATCCCGAAATGAAGGAGTAGCTTATAAAAGAGTCATGAAACATACTACGTTTAATGATAAATTAACCCTCATTAGTGACAACCCTCAATATGAGCCGTATAATGTAAATGCAGAAGATGTATTAGAAATCTGGAAAGCGGTATACATACTACAAAAAGCAAATGCAGCACCTATTTGGGATGTAAATCAATTAGCTGGGATGGTAAATAATCTGCAAGAGCAAGTAATTACTTTAAAACAAAAGTTGAATTAAGTAAGCTGCTACAATCGAGTATACATTATGGTTACAATGGATGGCTAAGCATAAATATCTAGCGCCACCCTAAATGTATTGCAATGTGCGTCTACAATTGTTTTAATATCGGGTGAGTAGCCGCCTCCCATGGCTACAGTAACAGGAATTTGATTTTTTTTGAGTAATTGAAAAACAAACTCATCCCTTTGTTTACATTCATCTAGCGATATATTTAGTTTACCGAATTTATCGGTCGATAAAATATCTACACCGGATAAATAGAATGCAAAATCGGGTTGAACTGTTTTTATTAATAGAGGGAGTGTTTCTTTTAATATTGATAAATAAGTACTGCCGTCGGTACCATCTTTTAAGCCAATATCTAAATCAGATACTTCTTTATGAAAAGGGTAATTGTGCTCACCATGCATGCTAAATGTAAATACTTTTTTTTCTTGCTGCATTAATTTAGCTGTTCCATTGCCTTGATGAACATCTAAATCAATTATCAGTATTTTTTTACAAATTTTTTGAAACAGTAGTTCATTGGCTGCAGTGGCCATGTCATTCAATAAACAAAACCCTTCTCCTCTGTCTGCAAAAGCATGATGCGTACCTCCGGCAATATTCAATGAAACACCCTGTTCTAATGCATACATGCAACAGTCGATGGTACCCTGCGTAATCATGAGTTCTCTGTTTGTTAATTCAGGGGATTGCGGAAACCCGATTTTTCTCTGTTCAGCAGGGGTTAAAGATTGCTGCACTAATTTGTTGTAATAAAGCTTTTCGTGCGTTCTTAATACTGTTTCTTCTTCGCAAAATAATGGTTTAAATAAATTGGATTCCGTGATAGCCCCCTCATATAATAACTGACCGGGAATCAATTCATACTTCAACATGGGAAAACGATGTCCCGCTGGTAATGGATGCGCATACAAATTATCGTAAGCAATTTTAACCATCTTAAGTTGTTGAAAAGAATAAGCCGATAGTTTAGTAGCTGCTTATTGTAAAGTAGTTTAATAAATTGACTTGATTTGGGCATCTACTTTACGAATAAAATACAGCTTTTTATTCTCTAAATAGTCCGGAACAATTTTCTCTTTATAAGATTTTACTGGTTGAAAATCAAACTCATTAAAAAGTTTAGACTCCTTGTCGGATAAATGTTCAATAAGATCTGCCCCGTGTATAATTAACAAATTTCCAAATCGGTACAAGCTCTCAAATCCTTTGTATGCCATATCACTGGGGCGTCCATTGAGTTTGCTGCGATACTTTTTTTCGATGTATAGCGCTTGTTTAGTAGTACGTGGATAGTTATAAGGGGTACTGTAAATAATTTCGGCATCTTCTCCAATATCTTTTATCGCATCCCAGGTAGGCATACCTATGATAGTTGCTTTAAAGTTTAAATTAGAGGTTACCGCTTTTACCAGATTCATCCCAAATAGTTCGTTTAAGCTTCCGCAAACAATGATATTTTTTTTAACACTGTCTAATTTTATTAATACGTCCTTTGCTTCAAACGTATCAACTAATTCAATGATTTTTATTTTCAAAGGGCTGCCGATTGTTTTTTTATTCATTTCTGATATGCCATTTGCAATAACATTTTCAGAGGGCCCTTTTCTTTTGAATAAATAAATAGGATCGGTTGGATATTGGCGTTGTAAATATTTAAATACTGCTTCTAAATGTGTCTTTAACGTTGGATTCACCAAAGCAAAATATGGATTGTTTACCATACCCCCATCATTTGGGTAGGTTGCAGAAATAAGCGGAACTCTTTTAGCTAATGCACTATCTGCCAATACCTGCATTTCTGCTCTCGAATTAAATGATGCAATGATTAATGATACATCTTTAAACTCGGGCTTAGTAACTATTTTGGAGATTGGTTCTTTTGCATTTTTTGTATCATAAAATAAAACATCCAATAACTTGTTTTCTGCATTCAATGAATCAACAGCTATCATCATTCCATTATAAAAATCAAGACCGGGTAATACTATTTTAGGTAAGTTATTATTGCCCAGCTTGTAGTTGTTTCCATCAAATAATGAATCCATATATATAGGCGCAAATACAGCAACTTTTGGTCTGTATTTTGTTGGCTGAAGCAATGCGCTTCTTAAACTGGAGTCTGTTTGTGTTTTTCCTGAAATGGAAAACATCAACAACATTAAACTTAATAGTATTTTACTGCTTATATTCATTTTATTCCCATTCAATAGTTGCCGGTGGTTTACTACTTATATCGTACACTACTCGATTAATTCCTCTCACATTATTAATTATTTCATTGGATATATCTGCTAAAAATTCATAAGGCAAATGTGCCCAGTCTGCCGTCATGCCATCTACAGATGTTACAGCCCGCAATGCAACCGTAAATTCATACGTACGTTCATCGCCCATAACGCCCACACTTTTCACCGGCAATAAAATAGTGCCGGCTTGCCAAACTTTATTATATAATCCACTCGATTTCAACCCATTAATAAATATGGCATCAGCTCTTTGTAATAAATCTACCCTTTCGGCATTTACCTCGCCTAAAATTCTTATAGCCAAGCCTGGTCCAGGAAATGGATGTCGGTTGATCATTTCAGCAGGGATGCCTAATTCTAACCCCACTCTTCTTACTTCATCTTTAAACAAATATCGTAAGGGTTCTATCAGCATCAAATGCATGGTATCTGGCAAGCCACCAACATTGTGGTGCGATTTGATTGTTTGGGAAGGGCCGTGTACACTCACACTTTCAATCACATCAGGATAAATAGTACCCTGTCCAAGAAAAGATATATTGGTGAGTTTTTGTGATTCCTCCTGAAACACATCGATAAATAATTTGCCAATTACTTTTCGCTTTGCTTCCGGGTCTGTTTTGTCTTTTAACTCATCATAAAAAAGTGCTTTGGCATCTACCCCCTTAACATTTAAACCAAGTACTTCATAAGTATCTAATACTTGTTGAAATTCATCTTTTCGCAGTAATCCGTTGTCTACAAAAATCCCATGTAACCTATTTCCAATGGCTCTCGATATAAGTGTTGCCGCTACGGTGCTATCTACTCCGCCACTTAATGCCATGATGACTTCCTTGTCTCCAATTTCCTTTTTTAGTCTGGCTATAGTTTCGTCCACAAATGAAGCCGGCGTCCAGTTTTGAGCACATTTACATATGTCAACTAAAAAGTTTTTAATCAGTTGTTTGCCGTCGGTTGAATGATATACTTCCGGATGAAATTGAAATCCATATAACGCATGGCCATTGGTATCATCTTTTTTAAATGCAGCCACCGGAATGCTTTCCGTTGTTGCCAACACAGAAAAACCGTCGGGCAAAGTTTTAATAGAGTCACTATGACTCATCCAAACTTGCGATTTTTCAGGAATATGATTGAAAATAGTGTCGGCTTTTCTTATTTCCATAAAGGCACGCCCGTATTCCCTTTTATTTGACTTGTCCACTTTGCCTCCATATAGCTTTGCAGTCATTTGAGCGCCATAGCAAATCCCCAATACCGGTAATTGCTCATTAAACGCGGATACAGCAACTTCAGGCGCTTGGTCGTCATTTACACTAAAAGGGGAACCACTCAAGATAATGCCCTTTAATTCAGCATCAATAGTGAATGATTTATGATAAGGTATAATTTCACAATATATATTGGCCTCCCTTACAGCCCTTGCTATTAATTGAGTATATTGACTACCAAAGTCAAGAATCAATATTTTTTCTGTCATGCCAACAAAGTTAAATCAAATTTGCATCGGGAAAGATTCAAAAAGTAGTATAAATCGTTAATTTCACTAACTTACAGCTTCAAAAGAAGATTATTCAATAGACTTTTGATAGATAATGGAAAAATAATAATCGATTATGCCATTTTTGGATCATTTTTTTTAATTATAGCGAGAATTATATTCAATAGCAATCATGGAAAATAAATACAGAATCCTTTTGGTAGAAGACGAGGCGAAGCTCGCACAAATTATTAATCAAGAATTAGTTCGTGTAGGCTACTTTGTTGAAATAGCTTCTAATGGAATTGAAGGATCGGCCATGCTTAAAAAACATACCTACTCACTAATTATTTTAGATGTCAATTTGCCTTATAAAAATGGCTTGACCCTTTGTAAAGAAATCCGAGAAGCTAATAAAACCGTTCCAATTATTATGCTTACTGCCATGGGTGATATTCAAGACAAAATGGAAGCTTTTAACGTTGGCGCTGACGATTATTTAGTTAAACCTTTTCACTTCGATGAGCTTTTTGCCAGAATAAAGGCCTTGCTTAAACGTACTGATCCAGCTACACAGGAAAATAAAATTATTGTGGATGATCTTGAAATCGATTTTATGAACAAATCGGTGATAAGGGCAGGGGTAGAAATTAATCTGACAGCAAAAGAATTTACTTTGTTGGTTTTATTAGCAAGAAATAAAAATAGAGTAATATCTAAAAATGAAATTTTAGAAAAAGTTTGGGACCTGAGTTTCGATACAGGAACCAATACCATAGAAGTTTATATCAGCTTTTTGCGTAATAAAATCGACAAGCCTTTCGAAAAAAAATTAATTCATACCAAGCCGGGGTTTGGTTATTTCATTAAGTAACCGCTATGAATCTACAAGTACGTTTTGCACTGCTCTTCACGTCATTTGTAGCTTTAATGTTGCTGATATCTTCCGCTACCATATTTTTTCT
>JBIIAP010000124.1:0-7954 GCA_044239855.1 Sediminibacterium sp.
AGCTTGGCCGCATGATACCCGCCAATAGATTGATGAAATGCTGAACTCAAGTTGTTACCATTGAATGCAGATTGAACTCCCTGAGTTAAATCAAATACCCTATAATAACCAGTATCTTTACTTATTTCAATATTGTGAAGGGCAGGTACAAATGTTTGATCATTTTCTTCTTTATCCTGAAAGTTTTTTTCGCTTAAATATTTAGTATCAATTGAAAATAAATCTATTAATGAGAATAATCCAATAATAGCCAAAGCAATACTTGCTTTTATGTATTTTTTTATAAATAACCAGATAGTTGCTGCAGCTACAGATACATAGAATAAGCTTCTCAAAAAATCAGATAATAATAATCCTTTCCTGTCTTCTTGCAGTGCACTTATAAAACTCTTTACTTGCGGTAAAATAGCATCTCTTTGTTGTACATCTTGTATTTGACTAACCTGACTAATTAAGTTCTTATCATTTTCTGTAGAAAAATCGGCAGTCAAGTAAATTAATATAGCCAATAAAAATACACCGGCTACAACATAGAGTCCCTTTTTGTATTTATTCAATGAACCCTTCAATGCATCTTCAAATAATAATTGTTGTGCGGCAATAACCGCACTCATTGCAAAAATAAAAGTAGGTACCACCATAATCATACTCGGTGCCCTGAACTTATTATAGTAAGGTAAATACTCTAACAAGAAAACACTAAATTGTTCAAAATACGAACCCCAACTCATCATAAAGGTTAATACTGTTACGCCAATCATCCACCATTTATGTTTATTAGGTACAACACTAAATCCTAATAATGCTAAAAAACATATTATGGCCCCAGAATAAGGTGGGCCGGAAGTTCCGGAAGTGATACCTCCCCAGTAAAATTGTAAATATCCTTGGATTTGTCGTGATAAATCTTGAGGCATTTGCTGCAACACTTCAATTGCTTTTGACTTTTCTTGTGGTACTTCTAAATTAGCAGAACTCCCGCCATAAATCATTGGAAACATCATTACCAACGGTTCTGTTTTATAAAAACTATAGCTCAATGCATAATCCTTACTTAAACCTGTCTTAGTATTCTTGCTGGTTGAATCAGCTAGTACACTGCCTCCTCTTATTGTTTCTTTTGAATACTCAAATGTTGTTGCTAATACAACTGCATTACATAATACACCTATTAATACAGCTGAAAAAGCCAATCCAATTGATATAAATAATTGTTTATATTTTTTTGATCTAATCCAGGTAACAATATATCCTAATGATAAAAATCCAATTATGATAAAGGTGTAATATGCTATTTGTGGGTGATTTACAGATATTAATAATCCTGTAAATAATGCCCCCAATGCAGTGCCTACTAAAAAACGCCCTTCATATAAAAGTATAATAGAAGCAATTAATGCGGGCATGTATCCAATTGCTAACATTTTAGTTTCATGCCCCACTGCTACTAATATGGGATTATAAGTAGCAAATGCGTAAGATAACGCACCTATAATTCCTAAATATGGATTTACAGAAAGCACTTGTGTGAGTATATAAAAACAAATGCTTGCCAATACAAAGAAAGCAAATGGTTTTGGCAAACCAAATGTAAGCGGATAAGAAGCATAATATATGGATACTGGATTGGGCGCATACATAGAAATTTGATACCCCGGCATTCCGCTAAACATTCCATTAGACCATAAAGGCGTATTTTCAATACCATTCAACTCAGCATACTTGCGCTGATCTTCATACATTGCTTTCCACTGGGTAATATCTGTTTGTTGTAACACTTTGCCATCTAAAGCTGGCTTGCAATAAATTAGTGCAACTAAAACGAAAGTTACAATTGCAATCAAATGAGGATAAATTAATTTGAAATCGATTTTTTTCATTTATGGAAATTATGGTGGCAAATATATTAAAATAAGATTGTTATACGGATTTGAAAATTAACAGGAATTGATATTATGAAAAAGAATAGCGTTTTACCTAAAAGATTACATAAGGCCTCCCCCTAAAAACAATAAAACCCTGGCATGTACCAAGGTTTTACGTTTACTTGTCGGGACGACAAGATTTGAACTTGCGACCCCACGCCCCCCAGACGTGTGCGCTACCGGGCTGCGCTACGTCCCGAAAAATCCATAAATCCATTTTATGGGCTGCAAATATAGGATTAATACAATTTTTCACGGTATATTGCATAAAATTTTCAATTATTGCATGAATATTCTACTTAAGCAGGTACTTATTGCAGACCCCAACTCTCCATTTAATCGCCAACAAGTTGATATTTTTATTGAAAATAATCTGATCAAACAAATTGGCTCTCTGCATGATGCCTCCGCTGAAATTGTAATAAATGAACCTGATTTAATCGTTTCACCGGGCTGGGTAGATGTTTTTGCGAATTTTTGTGAACCCGGCTTTGAATATAAAGAAACCTTGGAAACCGGATCTTCTTGTGCCGCTGCCGGCGGTTTTACCCGCGTTTTTGCACTTCCTAACACTAAACCTGTAATCGACAATAAGTCGCTGATCGAATATGTTGCGTTGAAATCTGAAGACCTACCCATTTTCATCCATCCAATGGGCGCTATTTCTCAAAAAACAGAGGGAAATACATTGGCGGAAATGTATGATATGCGAAACAGCGGGGCTGTGGCTTTTACTGATGGGATACATCCGGTACAATCCTCCGGTTTATTCTTAAAAGCGCTTCAGTATGTTAAAGCCTTCAATGGAGTGCTCATTCAAGTACCAATTGATCAAAGTATTGGTGCATCTGGACTAATGAATGAAGGCATTGTATCTACCCAATTAGGGCTACCGGGTATTCCTGCTATTTCAGAAGAAAGCATGCTTAAAAGAGATATTGATTTAGTTAGATATACCAATTCAAAATTGCATTTTACAGGCATTTCTTCCAGCCAGTCGCTGCAACTAATTAAAGACGCTAAAACCGAAGGACTATCGGTTACTTGCAGCGTTTCGCCGTATCATTTGTTTTTTTGTGATGAAGATTTGCATGATTACAATACTTATTTAAAAGTAAACCCTCCCCTACGAACCAGAAAAGACATGCTTGCTCTGCGTGAGGGTATTATAGATGGTACTATAGATTGTATCGCATCACACCATTTTCCGCAGGATTGGGACCATAAAGTTTGTGAGTTTGAATATGCAGCTTTTGGCATGACCGGTCTGCAAACTGCATTCTCCGCTGTTAATCATTTAATGAAAGACTTAAGCAATGATCGGTTAATCGATTTGTTTTCTAATAACGCAAGAAACATTTTTGGACTACCTTCCAGCATTATTAAAGAAGGAAATACAGCAGAGTTGACTATTTTTAATAAAACAGCAACAGCATTATTCAACAATAAAAGTAAATCTTCAAACAGCGCTTTTGCTAAAATCACCCTACAGGGTTTGGTAAAAGGCATTGTTAACAAAGGAAATATTTATTTATAATTACTATAATCATGAAGCAAGTCAACATCATCAATGAAGGATTAAAGTTTGGATTAATTTGTGGCTTAACTGCTGTATTAATCATGTTTGGTAGCTGGGCATTAGGCATTAAAACCTTTACTGCTGTTCAATTCTATTCAACTTTCCTCCCTTACATGGTCATCCTTTTAGTTATTGGCGGATTGCAGTTACGAAAACAAAATGACGGTTTACTATCTTTTGCAGAGGCACTAAAATTCAATTTTCTATCTTATGTAATTGCGGCGGTTATCATTGCTATCGCTACCTATGTGCTGTACAATTTCATTGATGCCACCTTAACGCAGCAATCAGCAGAAATAGCATTAGCAAAATCAAGAGAATTTATGGAAAAGATGGGAGCAAGTGAAGAAGATATTGAAAAAGCGATGAAGAACTCGGCTGAGAGTATGAAAGAAACAGGGTTTAAGCAAATAATACTTGGAACCGGAATCGGATTAATATGGGATTTTGTAAAAGCTTTACTACTCTCTGTTGCTTTGAAAAAAGAAGCAAAATTTGACCTATAATTTTATTATATGAACTTATCGATCGTTATACCACTTTTTAATGAAGAGGAATCGTTGCCTGAATTATGTGCATGGATTGAGCGTGTAGTAAAATTGCAAGAATATTCTTATGAAGTAATTTTAGTGGATGATGGAAGTACTGATGATAGTTGGCGTGTTATTCAAACTCTGGCTTTACAAAATCCATCCATTAAAGGCATCAAATTTCAGCGCAATTACGGTAAATCAGCAGCCCTTAATGAGGGATTTAAAGCAGCTAAAGGTGATGTGGTTATTACCATGGATGCAGATATGCAAGACTCTCCAGATGAAATACCTGAATTATATAAAATGATTCAAGTTGATGGGTTTGATATGGTAAGCGGCTGGAAGAAAAAAAGATTCGATAATACACTTACCAAAAATATTCCCTCTAAACTATTTAATGCTGTTGCCAGAAAGAGTTCCGGTATACATTTAAATGATTTTAATTGCGGGTTAAAAGCATATAAAAACAAACTGGTTAAAAGTATTGAGGTGTTTGGTGAAATGCATCGCTACATCCCTATTTTGGCTAAGTGGTCAGGTTTTAGAAAAATTGGCGAAAAAGTAGTAGAACATCGTCCAAGAAAATACGGGGTTACAAAGTTTGGATGGGACAGATTTGTAAATGGCTTCCTGGATTTAGCTACCATTATGTTTCTGGGCAAATTTGGGAAACGACCGATGCAATTTTTTGGATTATTTGGCACGCTTTTTTTTATTTCAGGGTTTGGATCTATACTGTATTTAGTCGTCTCTAAACTAATCTGTCCTGAAAATGCCATCACCACAAAACCACTATTCTATATTTCTTTGGCCACTATGGTAATAGGTATGCAATTATTTTTGAGTGGATTTGTAGCTGAATTGGTTGTAAGAAATGCCGCCGAAAGAAATATATATTTAATTGAACATAAATTAGGTATCGAATAAGCATACAGAAGGAGCTTTTCATTATATATAAAGAAAGGTAACTATTAACTATTATTTATATGCCCAAAAAAGTGATTATTATCGGGCCTGCCTGGCCATTAAGGGGCGGATTGGCTTCGTTTGATGAGAGATTAGCCAATGAGTTTACTGATCAGGGCTTTGATACCACTATTTATACATTTTCCTTACAATACCCCGGCTTTTTATTTCCGGGCACTACGCAATATTCTTCGGAACCTGCCCCCAATAATTTAAAAATTAAAGTTTGCATTAACTCCATCAATCCATTTAACTGGATTAAAATAGGAACTGAATTGGCTAAAATCAAGCCTGATTTAATAGTTGTTCGGTATTGGTTGCCTTTTATGGGGCCTTGTTTAGGCAGTATTTTAAGATTTGTTAAAAGAAATAGGTTCACTAAAGTTGTTTGTATTGCTGATAATGTGATTCCGCATGAAAAAAGACCGGGAGATACGCCTTTTACCAAATACTTCATTCGCCCAGTAGATGCATTTATTACTATGAGTGAAAAAGTAATGAAAGATCTGGTTGCCCTCACCCATAAACCTGCTCAACAAGTAGTTCATCCTCTATATGATAATTTTGGGGAAGCTATTTCAAAAAATGAGGCTAGAAAACATTTAAACTTACCACTCGATCAAAAAATTGTGCTCTTTTTTGGGTTTATCAGAAAATACAAAGGCTTAGATTTACTGCTTCAGGCCATGCATGATGATCGCATTAAATCAGCCCAAATTCATTTATTGGTTGCCGGTGAGTTTTATGAAAATAGAAAAGAATATGACGATTTGATTGAATCGCTTCAACTTAAGGACAAACTGATTTTACACACCGATTTTATTCCTGATTCTTCCGTTAAATATTACTTAAGTGCCGCTGACTTTGTAATACAACCCTATAAGAATGCCACTCAGAGCGGAGTTACGCCCCTGGCCTATCATTTCGAAAAACCAATGCTGGTAACCAATGTGGGTGGGTTACCGGATTTAGTACCACATAATAAAGTTGGCATAGTAACTGAACCAGAGCCCAATGCAATTGCAACAGGTATCCTTCAATTATACGAGCTAGGAGAAGACTTTTTCTTGCCTCATCTTCGGGAAGAAAAAAAGAAATACAGCTGGAAAATACTAACTGAAAAACTGTTACAACTGGCTTCATCACCTCAATAAAATATATTTGTTGGTAATTAATAATAGAATACATGATTTATAGATGTAAAGCACCTTTGAGGATTGGTTTAGCTGGTGGAGGAACTGATGTAAGCCCTTATTGTGATGAATTTGGAGGAGCAATTTTAAATGCTACTTTATCCTTGTATGCATATGCCACTATCGAAGTCTCCAATACCCCCGGTATTATTATAGAATCTATTGATCAACAACAAATTCAACGGTATGAATGGATGGAGCAACTACCCATTAACGGTGAGTTAGACCTCTTAAAAAGCGTTTATAACAGAATTCAAAAAGATCATCCTTTTAAATTGATCGGATTACATCTTACCACTTTTGTAGATGCCCCTGCAGGTAGTGGTTTAGGTACTTCCTCTACCTTAGTAGTAGCCATTTTAGGCGCTTTTGCTGAAATGCTTAAACTGCCTTTAGGAGATTACGATTTAGCACATTATGCTTATGAAATTGAACGCATTGACCTTAAACTAGCCGGTGGCCGGCAAGACCAATATGCTGCTACATTTGGTGGATTTAATTTTATGGAGTTTTATAATAATGATAAGGTTATCGTAAATCCACTTAGAATTAGAAAAGAATACTTGAATGAGCTAGAAAATAATCTAGTCTTGTACTTTACCGCAACAACCAGAGAATCTGCAGCTATCATCAATGAGCAACAAAAAAATGTAAAAGAAAAAAATAGCAAGAGTATAGATGCCATGCATCAATTAAAAGAACAAGCTAAAATGATGAAAGAAGCACTTTTGGTTGGTAAATTGCATCAAATTGGAGAGATCTTAGACTATGGATTTCAACAGAAAAAACAAATGGCAGCTAATATTTCTAATAGTAACATCGACGCGATTTATGATGCAGCCATCGCAGCAGGTGCTACCGGAGGAAAAATAAGCGGTGCCGGTGGCGGTGGTTTTATGATTTTTTATTGCCCGGGAAATTCACGTTTTAATGTTATTAAAACATTGAATACCTTTGGCGGGAAAATAAATCCATTCCAGTTTACTCAAGAAGGGGTTACCAGTTGGACAATTGCTTAAAAACTTAACTAAAAACATGCATACCAAAATTTTCGATATAATTAATGAATCTATTGAGGTAAAGCAATCTATTTTAAAGGATGCTAACTTGCAACAGAAGATTGATCAGGTAGTAGCTATTTGCACTACCGCATTTAAAAATGGTAATCAGGTTTTATTCTGTGGGAACGGTGGCAGTGCTGCGGATGCACAACATTTGGCTGCTGAATTTTCGGGAAGATTCTATAAAGACAGAAAAGCATTGCCATCAGAAGCATTACACTGCAATACCTCCTATTTAACCGCTGTAGCTAACGATTACAGTTATGACGTTATCTATTCCAGATTATTGGAAGGGATTGGGAAAAAAGGAGATGTATTAATAGGATTAAGTACTTCCGGCAATTCCAAAAATATCATCAATGCATTTAAAGTTGCTAAAGACTTAGGAGTTACTACAGTTGGATTTACCGGAGATTCCGGAGGTAATATGAAAGAATCCTCTGATATACTATTAAATGTTCCTTCTAAAAATACACCTCGTATTCAAGAAAGTCATATAATGGTAGGCCATATCATTTGCGAATTGGTGGAAGCTAATTTGTTCTAATTATGCTAATAAAAGAAGCCATTATTTTAGCCGGAGGCCTAGGCACCCGATTAAGAGATGCTGTACCCGATCTTCCTAAATGTATGGCGCCAGTGAATGGGATTCCATTTATTGCTTATGTTATAAAGTATTTATCAGACCAGGGTATTG
>JBIIAP010000125.1:0-7851 GCA_044239855.1 Sediminibacterium sp.
CCAATGAATGTTTTTATGTGTTGAAGATTCATTTTTTACGCATTCATATAAATCAATACCCTGAATCATTTTATAGGTGTAGGGCTGTATTTGTAATTCATTACTATACTGTGATGAATAAAAATGGAGCTGCTCCCAACGATGATGTATTATGTGTTCAAAAATATCCGGTTCTTTTTCCCAAAAGCACCAGGTTCTGTCATTTGAATTTTTTTTATCACTATCAACAACTAAGATATTCTTGTTTTGAAAATAATCATCTTTCATCATCCGCATGAGTAAACTCAAACCTGCACATCCAGCACCGGCAATAATATAATCGTATTCTATTTTCAAGTATCTGAGTTTATGTTATAAGGGTTACACAGGGATTAGAAGATATGCAATTATTAATCAGGATAAATTACATCTGATTGTTTTGGAAAGCTTCATCTTTCTTTATTTTGTTCCAATATTTTTGAGCAACAATTAATAATCCAAAGCTTTCACCTTCTTCTTTTCCAATATGTTTATGATGCATTTTATGAGCCCAACGTATGGCTTTGATATAACGGTTATTACTTTTAGTGAATAATTTAAATCGTTGGTGAATGATGATTTCATGTACTAAAAAATAGGCAAAACCATACATAGCTATACCGGCACCAATACTAACTGATATATAGTTTTGGTTCATACTACCTAGCATAATACAGAGCCAGCTAGGAATTGCAAAAATTAAAAAAAACGCATCGTTTTTCTCGAAAAATCCTTCCCCTTTTTCATGATGGTCTTTATGTAAATACCATAAAAATCCATGCATCACATAACGATGAGTAAGCCAAGTAATACCTTCCATTATACAAAAAACCAACAGTGTTATTAAAATGTAAATCATTTTATAAAAATATTCTAAGGGTTAAAAAAAATAGAGATTGAATAATTAATAAATGAACAGCAAAATCATTGCTTTTAGAAAATAACAATTTTCGGGAAACCGTAATTAAAAAACAGCTGATGATAAACCAACAAATATAGTTGTATACTGGTATAGCAGTACCCTCCCATCTCCAAAATTCAAGTTTAACTGCAACAGGTTCCATGATCCAATCAAAAATAGTGGCCAATAATGCTCCATCAACAATAATAGATAATCTTTCTAACTTTTCAGAAGGCCCACCTAAATCACTTTCCAGATATTTCTGTTTCACTTTATCATGCAAGCGTTCCATTATAATCATACAGCAAAACACCAAAACAAACCAATTTACGCCTATTAAAAGTGGAACGCCATACACTTTTGGTCCCATAACGGTACCATAAGTATAATCACCAAATAACAAGCCTGTTTGTACACCAATCATTTCCGCAATCATTCCGGTTAAGCAACAAACTATAATAAAAATAATAAATGCTTTATTGGGTTTAGATTGATTCCAAATTAACAGGCCGGCCATTATTAATAAATTAATGGGGGTATGCTGAATAAACCAATCTTTGTAAGGCGTAAATAGTATGCCTATTAATCCGGATACGTGGAATAATAATGCAATAAATACACTCACTCCTAATTTTTTCTCGCTCATAACAGCACAAACTATTTAAAATTCTTTTTTAACTATATCAGCAACAATCTTAGCACTATTCAAACAAAGCGGAATACCACCACCCGGATGTACACTACCCCCTACAAAAAATAGTCCTTTCAGCTGATTACTAAAATTGGGGTGTCGCATAAAAGCAGCCAGCTTACTATTAGAACTGGTTCCATACAAAGACCCCATATAAGAGGCTGTTTTTTGTTCAATAGTAGCCGGTGTAAGTACATGTTCTTCTTCAATTAAATCAGCAATATTGTCGCCCAACATGCTACTTAATTTATTCAATATTGCTTTTTTATAAATTTGTCCGTAGGCTTCCCAATTTTGTCCTTTATTCGCGGGTGCATTAACCATTACAAACCAGTTCTCCTTACCATCGGGAGCCTGAATACCTGGTTCACATTTTGAGGTGATATTTATGTAAACAGTAGGGTCTTCATAAACATTTCCGGTATGAAACAAGTGATGAAATTCTGTTTGATAATCGGCTGTAAAAAATATATTATGCAGCGTAAGTTGATTGAAATTTTTTCGAATACCCCAATAAAAAATATATGCACTGCTGCTTCTCTCCTGCTTCAATACTTTATTGGCTGTTCTGTCATCATTCAATAAATGTTTGTAAGTAAAATACACGTCCATGTTACTAATAACGATATCAGCATAAATATTTTCATGCGCTATTTCCAGTGCAACTACTTTTTTATTTTTTTCTACTATTTTAGTTACTTTTTTATTGAAATGAAATGTAACGCCTTTATTTAATGCGAGTTGATATAAAGCATTGGTAATACTTATCATACCACCTTTAGGATAAAAACTACCCTGATTATGTTCCAAATGAGGAATCATGGTTAGCATGGATGGAGCCTTGTAAGGATTACTGCCATTATAAGTTGCATACCTGTTAAACAGCTGAACAGTTTTAGGCGATTGAAACTGTTCTTCATGCAAACGATTCATCGATTTAAACAGGTACTTTAATCTGGTGTGTTTAATTGCACTAAAAATAGCGGGCTGCAATAAAGTACTTAATTTATGCAATGAATTTTTTATAAATAAAGTACCTATATTATTATAAATATTTTCAGATTGTTTTAAAAAGCTGAGTGTATTTTGAGTGGGTTCTCCCAACTTCGCATTTAATTCTTTGGCAAAATCAAGATTATTTGAATAGGCATTTACTACTGTTCCATCTTCATAAAAGTAATTACAGGAAACCGGCATTTGCTCATATGAAAAATAGTCACTAATATTTTCATTAGCTAGTTCAAAAAGTTCATGAATATTTTCAGGTTGTGTAAATAAACTAGGGCCTGCATCAAATCTGTATTCGCCCAACTTAAAATCACTTAATTTTCCACCGGGGTAATTGTTCTGCTCAAATACTTCTACATCAAACCCTTGTATACGTAATCTTATTGCAGCGGCTATCCCTGCAATTCCAGCTCCAATAATAACTGCCTTTTTGGGTTTTACACTTTCAGACATTATTTTTATTGTTTTCTTGCCACCAATTTTTAATCAAAGGAAAAGCAATTTTAAACCATTCGGTATAGATCTCGGGAGATTCATTGATGCTTATTTCAATATCTGAAAATGAATTAAATGAATATTTTTCAACTTCTTCCTGATTCGGATTAATAATGCCATCGTAATATCCTACCAGTACATGATCAAATTCGTGCTCTGTTAATCCATTGGAGAAAGGTGCTTTATAAACGAAATCGAGAACTTTTATTAGATTAGTTTCGAAACCCATTTCTTCTTTTAATCTTCTATTGGCTGCTTGTAAAACAGTTTCTCCCGGACGAGGATGACTACAACAAGTATTAGTCCACAGACCACCACTGTGGTATTTTGTGATAGCTCTTTGTTGCAAAAGCATTTCACCGATACTATTAAATACAAAAACGCTGAAAGCTCTATGCAACAGTGCTTTGGTATGAGCTTCCATTTTTTCCATTAAGCCCAACTCAACATCCATTTCATTTACCAGAATAACTTGTTCCATGATTAAAGTTACGATACTATAAAATATTGAATTGACTTCTGATACCTGCTTTTGCTAAAATAAACATTTTAATATAATCCGGAATTCGAATACGCTGATGCATTATTTTTTGGGGTTGTACTTTTTTTATCTCTTTAAATAAGGAGAGGTAATATTTATACGCAACGTACACACCAAATCTTGCTTTTAAAGGCAGTTGTTTGATACCTTTATATGCATCATCAAAATCTTTTTGAATATCGCTTTCAATTTTCCTTTTGTCTTCCAAAGTAAATGAGCTGAAATCACAACCCGGAAAATACACCCGCTCAAGACCTTCATAATCAGCCTTTAAATCTCTTAAGAAGTTTACTTTTTGAAATGCTGCACCCAAACTTCTTGCTGCCGGAACTAATCGATCACATTCTTCTTTGTTGCCTTCACAAAAAACATTTAAACACATTAAACCAACTACTTCTGCACTTCCATATATATATTCTTCATAGCCTGAAAGATCGTAATTTTTTTTATTTAAATCCATCTCCATGCTATGTAAGAAAGCATCAATTAACTTATGGTCTATTTTGTATTGATTAACAGTCATTTGAAAACTATGCAAAATAGGATTCATGCTAATACCACGTTCGATAGCCTGATAAGTAGCATCTTTGAATTCTTTCAATAAAGTAGCTTTATCGTATTCGTGAAATGTGTCTACAATTTCATCAGCAAATCTTACAAACCCATAAATATTAAAAATAGGGGTTCGAATATCTTTATGTAATAATAGTATTGCAGAAGAAAAACTAGTACTGTATTCCTTTGTAGTAATTTTACTGCAATCCTGACTTACTTTATTGAAAAGGTCTAACATAGAAATTCAAACTTTATTTTAATTATTTATTTTCCAAATGATTTAAGTACTTCTTTAGAAACTACTTCACCACTAATTAAACTTGGAGGCACACCCGGACCAGGTACTGTTAATTGACCGGTAAAGAACAAGTTACTTACTTTTTTGCTTCTGCAAGAAGGTTTTAGAATAGCTGTTTGCATTAATGTGTTGGCTAAACCATATGCATTTCCTTTAAAAGCATTGTATTCACTAACGAATTCACTGTGTGCAAATGATTTTTTATAAATGATGCTATCTGAAATGGATTGGCCTAATTCTTTTTCCATTCTTTGAATAATCATATTAAAGTATTTGTCGCGGAGTTCTGCTGTATCACCTGATAAACCTGCCGCAACAGGAATCAGCAGGAACAGGTTTTCACATCCTTCAGGAGCAACTGTATTATCAGTAACTGAAGTTGCACTTACGTAAAACAATGGATCAGTTGGCCATTTTTGAGTAGTGTAAATTTCCTCCCCATGAACTGCAAAAGATGAATCAAAGAATAGAGAATGATGCTGAATGCCTTTGATTTTTTTATTTAGACCTACGTAGTACAAAATGCAACTTGGGGCCATTACTCGTTTGTTCCAATATTGATCGGTATAGCTTCTATATTTTTTATCTAGGAGTTTTGTTTCAACATGATGATAATCTGCGCCACCAATAACTACGTCGGCACTAAAAAACATCGGTTCAGCGCCGGCATCAGTTTGATGAATGGTTTCTACGCCTTTGGCAATCCCATTCTCTACTTTTATATGTTGAACGGTCTGATTAAAAAAGAAATTAACGCCGAGTGAAACGGCTAAATCATACATGCCCTCTACAATTTTAAACATGCCTCCATCGGGATACCAGGTTCCACCATTAATGTCTGCATAATTCATTAAACTATATAGCGCAGGTGTATTTTCTGGTAATGCTCCTAAAAACAGCACCGGGAACTCCATTAACTCAGTAAGCTTAGGGTTCTTAAAATGCTTGGCAACATGGTTTTTAATAGAGTTAAATACATCTAATCTAAACACACCTTTAACCAAATCAAGGTCTAGGAATTCGGTGAAAGAAAGTCCGGGCTTAAAAACCAATTTATTAACCCCAACAGTATATTTATAGGCAGCTTCGGACATAAATGCATCGAGCATTTTACCGCTACCCGGTTCAATTTTTTCAAATAACGCTTTAAATGCAGTATAATCAGCAGGGATATCAACAGGGCCATCGGGCCAATAAACACGATAAGAGGGATCTAATCTTTTGAGTTGATAATAGTCAGATACCGTTTTTCCGAATTGATTAAAATAACGTTCGAATACGTCGGGCATCCAATACCAGCTAGGGCCCATATCAAAAGTAAATCCATTTTCTGAGTACTTTCTGGCTCTACCACCAGGTATAGAATGGTTATCAACAACATCAACATCCCATCCTGCTTTTGCCATGAAGCTGGCTGCAGAAATCCCAGCGAAACCACTTCCAATTATAACAATTTTCTTTTTAGGCACTAATTGAGTAAAATTTGTATATGTTTATTAAAAACGTTGAACGTAAGATTTTAAAAGTTTACGAGCGAAATGGATTCTACTTTTAATAGTTCCTAACGGTTCATCGAGCATTTCAGCAATTTCATGATATTTATAGCCGTCAAAATACAACAAAAAAGGCGTTTTAAAAATTTCAGGTAAATTATATATAGCTTCTTTAAGTTCTTTTAAGTTTATTTTAGCAATTGCTTCGTTATGAACGGCGCCTTGATTAAGATTAATCAAGAATTCATTTTCGGAATTATCTAAAATGGTAGCTTGTTTAGCTTTTCTTCTGTAGTTGTTGATGAAAATATTACGCATAATCGTATACAACCATGCTTTAATATTTGTACCAACATTGTATTTATCCTTATTAGCCAACGCCCTGAAAAGGGTTTCCTGATAAAGATCCTTTGCGGCTTCATTATCGCGGGTAAGTGTAACAGCAAAAGGTTTTAAAAACTCTGCATTGTTCACCAACATTTTATTAAAATCTAGGGTTGACATTTTTTGTTTAATTTATTGAAACATGAAGTTAAACAAAATAAATGTAGATGGCGTGTTTTTTGTTTAACTTTTTGTCAATATTAATTAAACATATATTATATACTTTGTATGTATTTCATCATTTCTGACAATGAACGCTTAAGATTTATATTATTGGGGAGATTTTTATTGAAGTTCTGCGTAATTGAACCTGTAATAATAACAGTAAATTCAGGTAGTTTTTGTTGAATATTATCTAAGAATTTTTCAAATACAAAGTTACTCGCCACCGAAGTAAGGTGTGTATAGAGGAAGCTGGGTTTTTTAAAATTTGCTATAAACTGAATGTCTTTTACTGGTAAATTAGCGCCAGCATAAATTACTTTTACGCCTTGAGATTTTAGGAGGAAATAAGTAAATAAAATACCGAGCTCATGATGTTCGCCCTCCGGTAAAAAAAGCAATGCAGTTTGAGGAGATGAAATTGCGGGAACGAGTGTTTCAATTCCAACAATCAATTTTTGTCTGATAATATTCGTAACTAAATGTTCCTGACCGGGGTTAACATGATTGGTTACCCATAAAATGCCGATGCGTTCTAAAAAGGGGAAGATGATTTGAATAATTGCTTTTTCAATACCTTTTGTATTGATGTACGCATCAATTTTTTGTTCAAAAGAGTCGGTATCCATGTCTACCATATCACTGATGAGTGCGTTCACCAGTAGATCTTGTTGAGCTTGTACCTGAGAAAGAGAAAGGATTTTATCTTTCATGATTTCAGGTGACATTTTATCTATTTCGGAGATTTTGTATCCATATTTATTGAGTAAGGCAATATTTAAAATTGTTTTTAGCTCTCCGTTAGAATAGTATCTGATATTCGTATCGGTTCGCTGAGGGCTTAATAAGGAGTAACGTTGTTCCCAAATACGTATGGTATGGGCTTTAATTCCGGAGATATTCTCTAAGTCTTTAATAGTGAAAGCGTTCATAAACAAAAAAGCTGTTCAAATTAGAACAGCTCTTTGTATAAAAAGTTCAACAGAATGCATAATTATTTTGCTTTTATGCGACGGAGGTACTCTCCATAACCGCTTTTTGCATAAACATCTGCAAGTTTTAACAATTGTTGATGGTTTATGAATCCCATTCTAAAAGCCACTTCTTCAATACAACCAATCTTTTGACTTTGTCGTTTTTCGATTACTCTAACAAATTCGCAGGCATCGGCAAAAGAATCGAAGGTTCCGGTATCGAGCCAGGCGGTACCTCTATTCATGATACCTACTTTTAACTGACCTTTTTCTAAGTATACTCTGTTTACATCGGTTATCTCATATTCACCACGGGGAGAAGGTTGAATGT
>JBIIAP010000126.1:0-7834 GCA_044239855.1 Sediminibacterium sp.
TTGATCATTTCTGGCAATACGCAACATTCTATACGACATAATTCTTTCCGTATCAATAACATGCTGAAGCAGGTCTTTTAAGCTCCATTTATTTACATCATATCGAAAATCAGCTTTTTCTTCAGGAAGGTCTAAATAAAATTGAGTTAAAGCATCAGCATAAGTTGAAACAGCATTTTGAAGACTGGTTGCTTCTATTTTACTAATATAAGGTTCATAAAAATGTCCGTAGTCTTCAGGTTTAGGCTTGCTCATTGCTGTTATTTTTTTAATGCTTTTTTACTGGAATAATTATCTCTCTTTATTAGCGGCAAGGTTGCTATTTTAATTTCATTAGCCATAACTACTGCTTTATAAGCGTTAACTATACCACCTGTACTGCTGAGTTCGCTGAATGAGCATGGTGTGCCCTTGTGGCCGGGTTTAACGCAGGCTATTGTACTATCAGGTTTTGATACGGAACGCTCAATTATTTTTTTAGTGTCGATGGCAGATAATGATGGATAATAGGATCGCAAGAGTGCAGCTAAACCTGTTACAATTGGACTAGCCATACTGGTACCTTGTAAATTGCCGTATTGATTTTTCCCGGGTAGTGTTGAATAAATTTTAACTCCCGGTGCAAAAACGTCCACACTTTTTTCTCCATAGTTGCTGAAATCAGCTGCAATGCTGCTTCCAGTTGAGAGGGCGTTGCTTGCACCAACAGTTACAAAGTTTACCGCTTTTGTTTTCCATTGAAGTAGCCATGGATTAGGATAATTTTCAACAACATCTATATCTTCCGATTCATTACCTGCCGCATGAACCAGTAAAACATCTCTTAGCTCTGCATATTTTACGGCACTATCTACCCATCTTTTTTCCGGTGAAAAATATTTACCGAAACTCATATTAATTACTTTAGCGCCATTGTCAACAGCATATCTGATAGCTAGCGCAATATCTTTATCGTATTCGTCTCCATCCGGCACTACTCTTAGCGTCATGATTTTCACCTGATCTGTAACACCATCCATTCCTAATTTATTGTTGCGTTCTGCTCCAATAATTCCAGTAACATGGGTGCCATGGGTAGGGTCTGGACCCATAATGTCATTGTTGCCATAATAACGGTCGCTTATATCATAGTAATTGTCTTTAACAATATCTGCTCTGTAATTATATGGTACAACTTCTTTTGAATCAAATGCTGTTTTCTTACCATCAATATATTCATCTAATTCTTTTAAAGTATTGGTATTTTTTTCATCCGCATCAATCCCCATCATTTTAATACAAGTCAGGAATCCTAGCTTTGCATCTTTACCGGATTTAGTAACCGGATTAAATACCTCTAATTGTTCACTGGTATATTCATCCTTACCCATTTCTTGTCTAATGATTTTGTCGTGTTTTTTGAGGGCTTTAGCAGTTAATTCGATGAACATTACTTCCATTTGTTCCTCCTGAGAAAAATTCATTTTTTCTGCAGCCTTTTTCCAGCTTACATAAGCTTCTTTTTCATAATTGCTCAGTTTTGTACTGTCAAAATCGGGAGCGTTAAATAATTCTTTCCAACGATGATAAATTCTGGAGCGCTCATCAGCTGCTTTTTTTATGTTTCTACCGTCTTTTCCGCCTATAAAGTTCCATCCATGCACATCATCAATATAGCCGTTGTGGTCATCATCTATACCATTGCCAGCAATTTCTTTTGGATTGGTCCAAAGAATTTTTTTCAAATCTTCATGGGTAGTATCTACTCCGGAATCAAGTACCGCAACTATAATCGGCTGGGCTGTTTTATTTTTTGTTGATAAAAATTGATATGCTTTATTTAAGCTGATTCCATAAAAAGAATCTTGATCATAATCTAACAGGTGCCAACTTCTTGGAACATCTGATTGCGCAAAACTTAAATGCGTAAAATGAGTGAAAAACAATAAGGCTAATAAAATACCACGAGTCATTGGTTGATTTTTTCTGGATATACAAAATTGCGGAATGATTTGCATAAACAATCACTAAATCCGCTGTTTTAATAGCTAGAAGTAGCTTATTGCAGGCAATAATTGCAAAGGAAACGTTAAAGATATTGAGCGCAGGTGTAATCGGTTATTCAACCTCATTTTTGTGCAAACTATAATTGCGCCATTTTTCAATTACTTTTTGCATGTCTTCGGGTATGGGTGATTCAAAAAAAACTTCTTCCTGAGTAATTGGATGAATAAAACCCAGTGTTTTAGCATGAAGTGCACAGCGATTACATAGTTGAAAACAATTGTCTACAAATTGTTTGTATTTGGTATAAATGGTCCCTTTCAGTATTTTATCACCACCATATTCCCAATCATTAAACAGGGTATGTCCAAGATGCTTCATATGAACCCTGATTTGATGCGTACGGCCGGTTTCTAAAACACATTCTGTAAGGGTAACATAGTTAAATCGCTCCAATACTTTAAAATGAGTAATTGCATGTTTTCCTGTTTCTCCGTCGGGGTAGGCGTCAAACATTTTTCTGAAATGTCTGTGTCGTGCGATGTGGGCATTAACGGTACCTTCGTCTTCTTCCACATTGCCCCAAACTAATGCTACATAATTCCTTTTAACAGTATGATTATAAAATTGCTTGGCCAAATGAGAGGCAGCCTCCCCGGTTTTAGCTACAACAATCAGCCCTGTAGTGTTCTTATCAATTCGATGAACCAGCCCGAACCTTGGCAAATTCTCTTCGTCTATTAATGGGTTTTGTTTCCTGAGATAATAGGCCACTCCATTTAACAGCGTCCCGCTAAAATTACCTACCCCCGGGTGAACCACCATATTGGAGGGCTTATTAATCACCATTAAAGCATCATCTTCATAAACTATATTCAATGGAATATCTTCTTCCTTCAATATGGTATAATCGGGATTAATGAGGCTCATTACAATAATCTCATCCCCCGGTTTTATTTTATAGTTACTTTTAATAGGTTTCCCATTTACCGTAAGGAATCCTGCATCAATACTTTGTTGTATTTTATTACGGGTTGATCCTTCCATGTGCATTTGCACCCATTTATCTATTCTAAATGGTTCTTGCCCCCGATCTACTACAAAGGTTTTTCGCTCATAAATATTTTCCGACTGATCTTCGGATAGTAATTCTGTATCTACCTGCATCCTGCAAAAGTATCGTATTTTTGAACCATGCAACAAGTCGTTTATTTTGAAGATTTAGGGAGAAGAAAATATAAGGAAGTTTGGGACTATCAGGAAAGTCTCTTAAAGAAGAACACCGATATTAAGGGACATGTAAGAAATATGGCTCAAAATGAGCCTGCTGATTCAGTTTTGGATACTACTAATTACTTACTTTTTGTAGAGCATTATCCCGTGTATACATTGGGTAAGAACGGTAAAGAATCTCATGTATTGATCAGCGAATCGGAAATGCTTCATAATGGGATTGAATATTTTCATATCAACCGAGGTGGAGATATTACTTTTCATGGACCCGAACAAGTTGTAGGTTATCCCATTTTAGATCTGGAGAAATTCAAGACAGATTTAGGCTGGTACCTTAGAAGTTTAGAAGAAGTGATTATTTTAACAATGGCCGAATATGGACTAAAAGGTGAACGAAGTGTTGGTGAAACGGGTGTTTGGTTAGATACAAATATTAAAGGGCGGGAGCGTAAAATTTGTGCTATGGGAATCAAATGCAGCAGATGGATTACGATGCATGGGTTTGCTTTTAATATTAATACAGATCTTAATTATTTTAATAACATCGTTCCATGCGGTATTGAAAATAAACAAGTAACTTCTTTGCAAAAAGAGCTCGGACGGGCTATTCCAATGGAAGAAGTGAAGAAAATATTGAGGAATAACTTTGAAAAAGTATTTAATAGTACGCTAATTTATACTTAATCTTCCTCAATGTAAAAACGATTTCTTTCGATTAGTTTTCCGTTTTCAAACAATTCGTATTTGTAATAGCCAGCGGCATAAAAATTAACTTTTTCTATAATTAATCTTGTGTCAGTAATTCGACCGGTTTCAAATAGAATCGTATTGCTCTTGTCGTAGATAATGAGTTTATAATGATGTTGTTTGGCTTTGGGTAATGAAATGACTAAATAGTTCCCTTTTTCTGTATAAACATATAACGATACATTTTTTGCATTGTCGGCTAAAAAAAGGTCAGCATCTTTCTCGCCCCACAACGGATGATTTTTATTGACGGAGTAACTTTTGGAATTGCCTGTTTTGTCTGCATTTGGGATGGATTTGCCTACTCCAATTACTTCAGAAAAATAATAATCACCGCCCTTTAATGCATAAAATATTTTATAATATACTTTGCCTTTAGCTGGGGCTGTATAATCAATGAACCCATTTTCTTCTAACTCCGGATTTTTGGCCGACAATAGTGTTTTAAAATTTTTTAAGCTGTCTGCAGATCGTTGAATCGACAGCTGAAAACAATTTGCATGTGGGTTGAGCCAACTGATTTTATATCGGTTATTAGGTAGCTCATCTACTGAAAAGTGTGGAAGATATTCCTGCGCTTGTATTACTGCTGTAAAAAAAGTGAAGTACAACAGTATCAATAAAATATGTTTAATCATGTTGATTTGTCTTTTTTAATGATCATATAGCACTCGGAATACATCTAAAGTGCTTACAGACATAGTCGCAAATTTTCCTAAATGACTCATTACAATTCTCCAATTTATTTAGCACTATTTAAAGTTAAGTAATCCATTGGAAAGTGATAGATTACCTTGCAGTCCACCACTGTGAATCGCCAGAATTTTAGAACCATTTGCAAAGTGATTGTTTTGTAGTAGATCAGTAATGGCAAACATTAGTTTTCCGGTATACACTATATCAGTTGGGATGCGTTCTTGTTCCCAAAAATTGTGCATGAATTGGAGAAGCTCCGGCGGATGTTTGGCATATCCTCCAAAATGATATGCGTGTATAATCTCAAAATTTCGGGTAGATTCTTCCGTTGTTAATAATGCTTTTACTTCTTGCGTTATTGAAAAATTATTTTTAAGTGCGCTGATGCCGATTACTTTTTGGTGCGTATTAATTTTTTTAATTAAACCGGCCATCATGGTGCCGGTACCAACTGAGCAAACAATGTCAGTATAGCTTGTTGTATCTGCTGTGTCTAAAATGGTACTTGCACCTGCAGCACCTGATACACCATAACCTCCTTCATTAATCCAATACCAGGATTCCTCGCCATATTCCTTTTTTAGCCCTTCTTTATCATTGTATGATGTTCTTGATACAAAAATCAATTGCATGCCAAATTGAATAGCTGCCTGTAAAGTATGAGATAGTTTAGCTGATTGTTCTCCTCGGATGATGCCAATTGAAGCTAATCCATATTGTTGGCAGGTATATGCTAAAGCTACAATATGATTGGAGTAAGCACCCCCAAAACTGGCTATGGTATTTTTTTGTTGGTAGATGGCTTCCTCTAAATAAAATCTTAACTTAAACCACTTATTTCCACTTACTATTGGATGGAATTGGTCAATTCTCAACAAATCAACCAAAACTTTGTTGTTTGATAGGTGTTTTATTGACTGTAAAGGGATAAATTCAGGTATAGTTAACATTGATTTGATTGGTATGTAAAATAATAAGTTAAGTTTGCACCCCGTAAAATTACAATATGAAACCTACTCTTGTGATATTAGCAGCCGGAATGGCCAGTCGTTATGGTAGTATGAAACAAATTCAGTCCTTTGGCCCTTCTGGTGAAACCATAATGGATTATTCGATTTATGATGCCATTCGTGCAGGTTTTGGAAAAGTAGTATTTATCATAAGAGAAGATTTTGCTGAACAGTTCAAATCTATATTTGAGCCGAAGTTAAAAGGTAAAATAGAAACAGACTATGTGTATCAGCATTTATTGTCGTTTACAGAAGGGTTTGAAGTGCCGGCTGACCGGGTAAAGCCCTGGGGTACAGCGCATGCTGTTTTATGTTGTAAAGGAAAAGTAAATGAGCCTTTTGCGGTAATTAATGCCGATGATTATTATGGTAAAGATGCTTTTGAAAAAGCAGCAGCGTTCCTTACCACGGCTTGTAACGATAATACCTATGCATTAGTGGGCTATGAGTTGCAGAAAACACTCAGTGAGAATGGAAGTGTAAGTAGGGGTGTATGCTCTGCTGATGCATCACAAAATTTGACAAGTATTGTAGAGCGGACAAAGATTTATAGAAAGGAGGAGGGTATAGTATATGAAGATGAAACAGGATTGCATGCTTTGCCTGAAAATTGCTTGGTGAGCATGAATTATTTTTGCTTTGCTCCCGGATTTATTGATTTATGCGAAGAGTTATTCACTAAATTTTTGGCCTCTAGTGTAAATGATCTAAAGTCTGAATTCTTTATTCCGCTAGCAGCCAATGAATTTATACAATCGGGTAGGGGTGTGTTAAAGGTATTACCAACCAGTGCACAATGGTTTGGCGTAACCTATAAAGAAGATGCACCGGGTGTACAGGCCTCTATTAATAAGCTTATTGTGGAAGGCGTTTATCCCAACGCATTGTGGGGTTAATCAACCTTACTTTTTCACAGTTGCGCCCAATATTTCCAGGTGTTCGTAAAAGTTAGGGTATGATTTATTGATGGCATCGGCGTCTTCAATTTCAACAGCATTACTTGCTTTGAGTGCCGCAACAGCACATGCCATAGCAATTCGATGATCGTGGCGTGAATGTACTTTGCCTCCCTTAACAGCACCACCGGCAACTCCTTTAACCATCATTAAATCATCTTGTAATTGTATTTCAATACCTAATTTACCAAATTCTTCTTGCAGAGTAAGACCTCTGTTGCTTTCTTTGTGTGCTAATCGATTCACTCCTTCAATTACAGTAGTGCCTTCACAATAAGAAGCTAGTGCAACAAGTGGGGGAAATAAATCCGGGCAATCGGTGGCATTAAAATGAAATGCTTTTAATGGTAATGGGCCTATTTCAATTTTTTTATCTTGTATGGATAGTGCACATCCAGAATCACTTAACGCTTGTAAAATGGCTTTATCCGCTTGTGTAGAAAATACGTCTAGTCCTTCCACAGTAATATTTCCAGCAATGGCTCCTGCCACTAATAAAAAAGCGGCACCACTCCAATCTCCTTCTACTTCGTAAGTGATATCATTAATAAGAGCAGCAGTATTTTTGGTAAAACGAAAAATCGCATAATTTTCATGTTGAACTTCCCATCCAAAATGCTTCATTACTTGTAAAGTAAGATCAATATATGGTTTACTTTTTAAGTCATTTACTTTTATGGCTACGCCATCGGCTTCTGCAGCACCATATGCCATGAGCAGACCGGTTAAAAATTGAGAGCTTAAAGAGCCGTCTATTTCAATATCAGCAGGTTTTAAGGGGCCTTGTATTTGCAAGGGAAGCTTACCTTCATTCGATTGAATGGCTACGCCAAGTTTAGGAAATACTTCATCGAAAAAATGCATTGGGCGGGTCAATAAACTACCGGTTCCATTTATTTTTAACGGTACAGGGCTTAGTGCGGCTAGTGGAGAAAACATCCTAATGCCTAAGCCACTTTCACCGCAGTTCATTTCATTTGAAATGGGATGAACTCCATTGGAGGTAATCAATAAGTCTCCAGTAACTGCATCATATTGAATGGTTGCCCCTAATTTTTGAATAACATCTATAGCCGCTAAATCATCATTACTCTTCCCAGGATTAATAATTCGTGTGGTGCCGCTTTTTAATAAGGCCGCTGCACAAGCACGTTGCATACTGCTTTTACCTGCCGCTGCACGAATATTTCCGTTTATTCCTGAAGGATG
>JBIIAP010000011.1:0-24115 GCA_044239855.1 Sediminibacterium sp.
CAAATTTTTTAACTTCGTTCATTAGTTATTGTTTAGTTGTGGTAAACCAAACTTAACTAATATGGGTGACTCTAACGAGTTGCCCTTTTTTATGCGCTTTTTATTTTAATTTAGTCGGACAATAGTGTTTAACAATCAAAAATATTTCTTGCTTATTACGCTACCTTTGCGTTTGCTGATTGAAGCTGAAGAAGCGCCATAGAATTGGTTTGCCAAGCAATGCAATATGAGTGTGAGTATCGGCGAATTTCATCTAATTATTAAAAACTATATAAGCCCATGCAATCATATAATTTTTCATTGAAAGGTAATCTAGTTAACGTTCATACACAAACCATTGCACCTGCTGAAATTATAGTAGCCAATGGTATCATACAATCTATTCAACCCATTAGTGAAGCGGAAATAACCACAGCCGGTTTTATTATGCCCGGCTTTATAGATAGCCATGTACATATAGAAAGCAGCATGCTTATTCCGAGTGAATTTGCACGCATTGCAGTATTACATGGTACAGTGAGTACGGTGAGTGACCCCCATGAAATAGCCAATGTATGCGGCATGGAAGGGGTAGAATTTATGATTGAGAATGGCAAAAAAGTGCCCTTTAAATTTAATTTTGGCGCTCCCAGTTGTGTGCCTGCTACTATTTTTGAAACAGCCGGTGCTGCATTAAATAGTGATGATGTTACTAAATTGCTACAGCTTAAAGAAATAAAGTATTTAAGTGAGATGATGAATTTTCCGGGCGTACTCCATAAAGATCCGGAAGTAATGAAGAAAATTGCTGCAGCCCACCAGGCCGGCAAACCGGTTGACGGCCATGCACCCGGATTAAGGGGCGATATGGCCAAGGAATATATAGAGGCTGGTATATCTACCGACCACGAATGTTTTACTATGGAGGAAGCCCTCGATAAGTTAACGCATGGCATGAATATCATTATAAGAGAAGGTAGTGCAGCCAAGAACTTTGAGGCGCTGATTGATTTAGTGGAAGACCATCCGAATAGGATGCTTTTTTGCAGTGATGATAAACACCCAGACAGTTTAGTAGATGGCCACATCAATCAATTGTGTGCACGAGCTATTGCAAAAGGGATTTCTCTATTTAATGTTTTAAAGGCTGCATGTGTTAACCCTGTTAAACATTACAAATTAGAAGTGGGGCTATTGCGAGTGGGTGATCCGGCAGATTTTATTGTAGTAGATGATTTAACGCAATTCAATGTACAGCAAACTTATATTGATGGCCAGGCACTTTTAAAAAATGGTCAATCTACCATTCAATCAGTTGCATGCACCCCTATTAATCGCTTTAATTGCGAAAACATAACCGAAGCGATGTTGAGTATACCGGAAACCAGCTATCCTGCTGTAGCGGGTGCTATTCCAGTAATGGAGGCTTTAGATGGTCAATTGATAACCAATAAGTTATTTGTTCAAGGAAAAAAAGAAGCAGACTGCTGGGTAAGCGATTTGCAAAATGATGTATTGAAAATGGTGGTAGTAAACCGATATACTGCAGCCCCCATAGCAAAATGTTTCATCAAGAATTTTGGATTGAAGCAAGGAGCCATCGCTTCTACGGTAGCGCATGATAGTCACAATATAGTTGCAGTGGGTGCTACCGATGAAGCCCTTGCCAGAGCTATTAATATGGTAATTGATGCTACCGGCGGGGTTAGTTGCACCGATGGGGACTTGCAATCGCTTTTATTGCCGCTCCCAATTGCAGGCTTAATGAGTGCGAACGATGGGTTTGAAGTAGCCGAACAATATACTGCCATAGATGCAATGGCCAAGTCGTTGGGTTCTACCCTATCTGCGCCATTTATGACCCTCAGCTTTATGGCGTTGTTGGTAATACCACACTTAAAATTGAGTGATAAGGGACTTTTTGATGGAGACAGCTTTTCGTTTATTACCAACACGCCTTAATATATAATTTTTTACACATACCAATATAATGTGTAATTATCGTAGAATGGTATTAATTTCGCAACATAACTGACTATTATGGTAATTAATCTCAGCGAACACCACAGCCTTGTTAGCAATTGGGTAGCCGAAATAAGAAACATTGACGTTCAAAACGACCGGATGCGTTTTCGCAGAAATTTAGAAAGAATAGGAGAAGTTGCAGCATATGAAATTAGTAAACAATTGCCTTGGAAAATTCAGGAAACGTCTACACCATTAGGCACACATGAAAGCAAGGTATTGGAGCATCAGCCAGTATTAGCCACTATTTTAAGAGCCGGACTACCTTTACATAATGGCATGTTGAATTATTTTGACCAAGCAGATAATGCTTTTGTTTCGGCTTATAGAAAGCATAACAGAGATGGCAGTTTTGAAATCAGTTTAGAATACATGAGTTCGCCGGTTATAGACAATCGAGTACTTATTATAAGTGACCCGATGTTGGCAACAGGTGCTTCTATTATCAAAACTATTCAACACATGAAAAATGAAGGCCACCCTGCTGCAATTCACATTGTAGTTGCCATTGCCTGTACAGTAGGAATTGAGTCGATAATAAGAGAATGTGGGGAAAATATAACGATATGGTGTGGAGATATTGATGATGAAATCACCGCAAAAGGTTATATTGTACCTGGTTTGGGAGATGCAGGCGATTTAGCATACGGAAAAAAAATTCAGAACTAATTAAAATACACCTCCTCTGTTAAAAGAAATTATCATAGCAATCAGAGCCTTTTTTCAGGCACACCGATTTATTAAAGAAAATAAATTGTGGAAATGGATAATTGTTCCCGGTATATTATATACTGCATTGTTTTTAGCAACGATGTTTATTTTCGGTAGTACTTCGAGCAATGCTATTGAATGGATTGCATTAAAGACAGGACTGAAAACCTGGCTGGATAAAGAAGACAGTGGATTATTCGGATTTATTTTTACTATGGGGGGATTGATCCTTTGGATTATATTGATGTTGTTTTATTTCTCCCTGTTTAAATATATATTTCTCATTGTTTGCTCCCCTTTGTTTAGTTACCTCAGTGAAAAAACAGAAGCCATTATTGAAGGAAGAAAATTTCCATTCAACCCATTACAGCTGATTAAAGACATGGTGAGGGGTATTAAAATTGCTGTTAGAAACAGTTTATGGCAAACTGTGTATATACTCAGCATTGTTATATGCAGTCTGATACCCGTTTTGGGATGGCTTACGCCGATTATGGCGATACTAATTGAATGTTATTATTACGGCTTTTCTATGTTAGACTATAGCATGGAACGGAATAAAAAGTCGGAAGCAGAAAGCATTTTTTTTATTGGCAACCACAAAGGTTTGGCCTTAGGCAATGGGATGATGTTTTATTTGATGCATTTTATTCCTGTTGTGGGCTGGATTTTAGCGCCCACCTATGCAGTAGTGGCTGCAACAATAAGCCTGCATCCGTTGAAGCAAAAATCAGCAGCCATCTAATTTATTTACATGCAAGTCGGAAAAGTTTACTTAATCCCCACTGTCTTACAAGAAGATGCGATAGCAACTATTCCTCCCTATATTGTTGAAGCGATAAAAGATTGTAGTGTTTTTTTTGTTGAAACGGAAAAAACAACTCGACGCTTCTTCAAGAAACTATGGAAGGAAATGGTTATAGACGACTACAAGTGGTTTACTATACACAAGGCTGAAGAAGGGGTTAAACAGGCTTTTTTGCAAGAACTATTGAAGGGCAATAATGTTGGCATTGTAAGTGAAGCCGGTTGTCCGGGTATTGCGGATCCGGGTCAAATATTGATAGAAGCTGCGCAGCTGAATAAGATCGTGGTAAAGCCAATGGTAGGCCCCAGTTCAATTTTATTAGCACTAATGGCAAGTGGCATGAATGGACAATGTTTTCAGTTCAACGGATATTTACCGATTGACGCATTGGAAAAAAAGAAAAAGATCAAAGAGTTGGAAGCGGAGTCGGAGCGCAAAAAAATGACCCAGATTTTTATTGAGACCCCCTACAGAAATAACCAACTGCTTAAAGATATTTTACAAGTTTGTAAGCCTTCTACCCTTGTTTGTGTTGGAAAAGATATTACAGGACCAACAGAAAGCATTGTTACGCAACCGGTTAAAAATTGGCTGAATCAAATACCGGAACTGCATAAAATACCGACCATATTTTTGTTACAGGCTAAATAACTATTTAGGCGCAATAATTGATTCGCCAGCAGCAGCTCTTATTTCCAGCACACTGTCTACCACATAAGATTGCAACCCTCTCCACGGTAAAACACCTAAATACCTTTTGTAATGTAGATTCAATTCACGTCCGGAATTTCGCTCTAAAATATCAGCCACTTTTTTATCAATCACACTAAATTCAAACTCATTGCTTTGCACATTCGCTTTAAAACCACTTTGAATTATTTTTCCTTCATAAGTTTTAAATAAAAAGCCTTTTTGCTGAAAAGTATTTAACTGTCCGGCTTTGGTGCCTTCTGCAAATACAAAATAATATTTCCAGTATATATATCCGGCAAGTGCCAACAACAAAATCAATAGCACGCTCCAAATAATTTTTTTAAATTTCATATGTTAATTTTAAATTTTAAAGGCGCCAGCATGTCGTCTCTACTTTTGACTTTTACAATCCGTATTTATCTATTAAATAAATCAAGGCAGCCATATTAACGGCCCCTAATAACAACTCTCTTTTATTTACATTTTCGAATACATCGCTTCGGGCGTGATGAATATCGAAATAACGTTGCGCATCGGGAATTAAACCACCTAAAGCTGTGCCAAATGTAGTTCTTAGCGGACCAATATCGGCACCGCCGCCACCCATATTCAGCGTTTCGGTACCGTAGGGTTGTAATAATGATAACCATGACTTTACTTTATCTAATTGCTGTTCCGTCATAGTAAATCCAAAACCTCTTGGAGTAAATCCACCTGCATCACTTTCTAACGCAAATACATGTTGTTCATTTTTCGCTTGGGCTTCCGCTGCATATTTTAGTCCACCTTTCAACCCATTTTCTTCATTGGCAAACAATACAAAACGCAAACTGTGTTTAGGTTTATATCCTAGTGCTTTAAGTGTTCTTAAAATTTCTATTGTTTGTACGATACCCGCACCATCATCATGAGCTCCTTCATTTACATCCCAGCTATCGAGGTGTCCGCCAACGGCAATATATTCGTTAGGAAACTCCGAACCCGTAAGCTCAGCCACCACATTGTGTCCTTTAGCATCGGGTAAAAAATGGCCATTGGTAGCGATAGAGACTGTAACGGCAGCCTTTTTGCAAAGTTCCCACATATAATCGGCATCATAACCGCCTAACGCAACAGCAGGAATTTTAGGGAAAGCATCGTCATAAGCAGTAGATCCGGTATGTGGATTATTGTCGGTGGCTTCTGTTAAAGAACGAATCATTACCCCCACGGCACCATATTTAGCGGCAGCACTAGGGCCATTTCGGCGGTACTGCCCTACTTGACCATAAGAAGTAAATGGATGAATATTGGTAGGATTGAACTTATAGTTAAAATAAACAATTTTACCTTTCACCAGATCTTTCTTAGCTTCTAAATCAGCAAAATCAGCCACCCCAATTACTTCTGCCACAACAGGTTTTCCACCAGTACCCATTGAATTACCTAGTGCGAGTACATCTAATTCTCTACTTGTTTTGTTTTTATTTATTTGCAAAATGGTGGCATGGTCCTTGCCACCTCTTTGCCAATTAGGCATCATACATTCCTGAAGAAAAACCTTATCGGCGCCTGCATTTTTTAGCGCAGCTTCGCCCCATGTTACAGCTTTAGTAAATTGAGTAGATCCGGCTAAACGACCGCCAATTTCTTTGGTTAATACTCTTAATAAATCGTGTGCTTTGCCATTTCTTAAGATTTCATCTGATATGTTTTTTATATAAGCCGAGTCGATGCTTGACTGCGCAAACAATAATACTGGACTCATGAACCATAACATCATTATTTTTCTCATACCAATTGCTGATTTAAAACATGAAGATAACCAATTGCAAGGTTTTACCATCAATATAGTTCTATTAAACTTAATCAAAAATTAGTTGTTATTTGCATATTACAAATACAAATCAACATTTATGCGTATTGGAATAGTTTGTTATCCCACATTTGGAGGCAGCGGTGTATTGGCAACAGAGTTGGGGAAAGCGCTTGCAGATGAAGGGCATCAAGTGCATTTTATCACTTATCAGCAACCGGTAAGGTTAAATGTATTTAATACCAATATCTTTTATCATGAAGTGCGGGTGCCCACCTACCCCTTGTTTGATTACCCGCCTTATGAAGTTGCATTAGCCAGCACTATGGTTGATGTGATTATTAACCACGACTTAGATTTGTTGCATGTGCACTACGCTATTCCACATGCATCAGCAGCTTACATGGCCAAACAAATAGTGAAACAAAAAAACGGCAGAAATATACCGGTTATTACTACATTACATGGTACCGATATAACGCTGGTGGGAAAAGACAAAACCTATGAACCGGTAGTTACCTTTTCTATCAATCAAAGTGATGCAATTACCGCCGTTTCTAATAACTTACGTGACGAGACCTATCACTCCTTTGCTATAGAAAAAGAAATTGAAGTGATTTACAACTTTGTAGATGTTGCGCGGTTTAATAAAAAGCCCATCGATGCATTTAGAAAAGTTATTGCCCCTAATAATGAAAAGATTTTAATGCATGCATCTAACTTTAGAAAGGTAAAAAGAGTAACCGATGTAATTGAAATTTTTGCTGCGGTACAAAAAGAAATCCCCTCAAAATTATTAATGGTGGGCGATGGGCCAGAGCGACATATTTGTGAAGAATTAGCCAGAGAATTAGGGGTGGTAGAGGAGATTCGTTTTTTAGGGAAGCAAGAGCAAATTGAAGACATACTAGCTGTTAGTGATTTGTTTATATTACCCTCGGAGTACGAGAGTTTTGGCTTAGCTGCCCTAGAAGCAATGGCTGCCAGATCGGTAGTGATTAGTACCAACGCAGGCGGATTAAACGAAATCAATATTCATGGAGAAACCGGTTATATGGCCGATATTGGCGATATAAAATCGATGAGTGGTTATGCAATTGAACTATTAAGCAATGAAGCTCAATTAGAAAAAATGAAAGCAGCTGCTTACCAACAAGCCCTTTTATTTGATATCAAAAAAATCATTCCGATTTACGAGGCATTGTATGGAAGGTTTATCAATTGATAATGGAGAATGGATAATTGATAATTGACAATGGAGAATGGGTAATTGACAATGGAGAATGGAGTGTAATGTCTTTTAAATTTGATTGATACTTTTTATGATAATGTGGCACATTTCTTCTATTTCATTATGGGTGATAGTAAGCGGCGGAGCGATTCTTAATCTATCAGGCGCAAATAAAAACCAATCGGTTACCACGCCGTTTAACACACATTGATGCACAATTGCCTGCGCTTTTTCGGCTGTTTCAAATTGAAGTGACACCCATAACCCATGATGATTGATGGAAGTAATTGCGGGATGTTTTAATAATTGCAATAGCAGCTGCTCTTTTTGTTTTACTTCGGAGATATAGTTTTCTTGAAGTAATACTTCCAATGCAGCTTTTCCGGCAGCACAGGAAACCGGATGCCCACCAAATGTAGTGATATGGCCTAATACAGGATTATGCGTTAAAGCATGCATCAGTTCGGTGCTGGCTATAAAAGCACCCAAGGGCATTCCTCCACCCAAGGCCTTACCGAGTAACAATATATCCGGAACCACTTCAAATTGTTCAAAAGCCCATAGTGTTCCTGTTCTTCCAAAGCCTGCCTGTATTTCATCAAATATTAATAATACACCCAGCTCTGTACATTTTTTTCGCAGTAATTGCAGCCAATTTTTATCGGGTGGGTTTATTCCGCTCTCGGCCTGCACGGTTTCAATTAATACACATGCAGTATGCTCATCTATTGCGGCTATTAATTCACTACTTCCAAAATTTACATGATGTACATCAGGTAGTAAAGGCCTAAAAGCATTTCTCCAATATTCATCACCCATCACACTTAAAGATCCCTGCGTACTTCCATGATAGGCATTGTTACAGGCAATAATTTTAGTACGATTGGTTACTCTTTTTGCCAACTTCATAGCACCTTCCGTTGCTTCGGAACCACTATTCGTAAAATATACGCAATTGAGTGATTCGGGTAAATGATTCACCAATAAAGAGGCATAAGCAACCTGTGGCGATTCGATGAATTCGCCATAAACAATTACATGCATATAAGCGGCAGCCTGTTCTTGCACAGCTTTTACAACATGCGCATTTCCATGACCAATATTACAAACACTAAATCCAGCAATGGCATCTATGTATTTTTTACCGGATGTGTCCCATAAATAGATGCCCTCTGCCCGCACCATTTCTATTCCGATTGGCTTGGGAGAAGTCTGCGCAATATGTGAGAGAAATAATTGCCTGTTGTTCATACCTCAAACTTAAATGAAGTATAGCAATTAATGCTTCATTTAATCAATAAATCATTAAAATGCATGCCTACTTTATTGTTGAGTACCGTTTTTACTTTTGGCTTTCTTCTTTTATCTTTTTAATTTCGTAGGGATCGTTGTTGGTTTTTTTGATTTTTACTTTTGAATTTTGAAGACGCCAGCATATCGTTTCTACATTTTTATTTTTGAATTTTTAATTTTTACTTTTTATGGCTGTTATTTTACCTGTTCTTGGCAAGCACCCACATTTTGGCGCAGCATGTTTCATTGCCCCCAACGCCACCATTGTTGGTGATGTTACGATGGGAGATGAATGCAGCATCTGGTTTAACGCAGTTGTAAGAGGAGATGTACATTATATTAAAATAGGCAATAAAGTAAATATTCAGGATGGCGCTATTATTCATTGCACCTATCAAAAAAATCCTACAGAAATTGGCAACAGGGTTTCAATAGGCCACAACGCCATGGTACATGGTTGTACCATACATGATGATGTACTAATTGGTATGGGGTCAATTGTAATGGATCGCTGTGTGATTCATTCTAATTCAATTATTGCTGCCGGAGCCGTTGTTTTAGAAGGAACCATTGTTGAAGAAGGAAGTATTTATGCAGGCATTCCCGCTAAAAAAGTAAAAGACCTATCACCAGATGCGGTTCATGGAGAAATAGATCGGATTGCTAATAATTACGTAAAATATGCAAGCTGGTTCAGCGATTACAATCATACGTTTTTGAAATAAAAGAAGATACCCATACCATGAATAAAAAAATATGCTTCATCGTATTACTTGCTTTTACACTGGCTTCTTGTGGCTTTGTAAAAAATGTTTTTAAAAGAAAAGAAGGCTGCAAAAGCAATGGCAAAAATGTTGGTGCCGAAAAAATTGTTTCGGGGAATGGTAAAAAAATCAAACAACCCAGGTATAAGCTGAAAAAGGGTCTTTAGCCTTGTTAATATTTTTTATCTTCCATTGTATCTAAGATAGTCAGATAACTTACATAGCGGTCTTCCGAAACAGTTCCAATACCTACTTCTGCTTTAACAGCACATCCGGGCTCATTGGTATGCATACAGTTATTAAACTGGCAGTCAGTTAATAATGCCAACATTTCGGGGAAATAGTGCGATAATTCTTGCCTGGTTATATCTACTAAACCAAATTCACGCACACCGGGCGTATCAATCACCTGACTCTCGTCATTCAAGTCGAACATTTCGGCAAAAGTGGTGGTATGCAACCCTTTTCCACTCCAATCACTTACTTCCTGCGTTTTTAAGTTAAACTGTGGAAACAATTTATTGATTAGGGTTGATTTACCTACCCCACTATGTCCACTTAGTAAAGTGGTTTTATGTTGCAACAGTTCCCTAACTTCTGTTAATCCCTTTTCTTGCTCTACACTGGTTAATACTACTTTATACCCTATGGCGGTGTACATTTCATTGAGTTCCTGAAACTTTTCCATTTCCTTTTTGCCATATAAGTCGGCCTTGTTAAATATAATAATTGCCGGAATATGGTGCGATTCGCAAGACACTAAAAATCGGTCGATAAACCCTTGCGAAGTTTTGGGTGATTTAAGCGTGGCGAACAACATACTTTGATCTAGATTAGAGGCAATAATATGATGCTGGTGCTTATTGTGCGGTGAGGTTCTGGCTACATAATTTCGTCGGTCATGAATTTCCTGAATTATAGCCGACTCTTCCTGAACGGTTTCGATGTTCATTGCTACATAATCGCCTACTGCTATAGGATTGGTAGAGGTAATACCTTCTATCTTAAAGGCTCCTTTGGCACGGGCATTATAAACCCTTCCATCGGTACCTTTAGCCATGTACCAGCTGCCTGTAGATTTGTAAATTCTTGCTTTCACTCCATACGAAGATAAGGCTATTATAAATTTTTACTAAATATTAACCTATCATAAGGGATTTTACAGCTGCATATGCTTCAAAAAGGCCATAAAAAGAATATCTTTGCCCGATGGCTAAATTTGCACACGACGGAATAGTGCCTTTTAAAGAAAGTGAGCTGACTAAAAAAGATCAGGTGGCAGAAATGTTTAATCGCATTGCGTTTAAATATGATTTTTTAAACCGTTTTTTAAGTGCAGGTATCGACATCAGTTGGCGTAAAAAAGCAATTAATGAGTTGAAGGCCATTCAACCGAAAAACATACTAGATGTAGCTACCGGCACTGCAGATGTAGCAATACTTACCCATCAAATTATTCATCCGGAAAAAATTATTGGAATAGATATTTCGGATGGGATGTTGGCCATTGGCAGAAAAAAATTAGTTGAAAAAAAGTTAGATCCATTTATTACGCTACAAAATGCCGATAGCGCAGCACTGCCTTTTACAGATAATAGTTTTGATGCTATTACCGTTGCATTTGGTGTACGAAATTTTCAGCAGCTCGAAAAAGGCATGAAAGAAATGTACAGAGTACTAAAGCCAGGTGGCAAGTTGGTAGTACTTGAATTCTCTAAACCAACCATGCCCGTATTTAAACAGTTCTACCAATTGTACATGAATGGTATTACACCTGCCATCGGCAAATTATTTTCTAAAGACAAGCATGCATACCAATATCTGAACGATAGTGTTCAGGCTTTTCCGGAAGGGAAATCATTTTTAAATATTATGAATGAAGCAAGTTTTACGCAACCGTATTTAAAAAAACTCAGTTTCGGAATATGCACCATTTATTGCGGAAGCAAATAATCTTGTTGACTTTTTGTTGCATCGGGATTTCTATGCAGTCTCCTGCCCAATTACGTCAACAATATCGTATGCACTCAGAAAATCAATTGTATTATTTTGGCATTACGCTGGGATACAACAGTTCGTATTTACAACTTAACCGTTCTCCCAATTTCTTGAATGACAGCATTCTATCGGCCTACCCCAAACCCAGTGGTGGTATAACGATGGGCTTACTGGCAACAGCCAGAATGACGGATCATTTTCAGGCAAGATTTAATCCTCAACTAATGATTGGTGGTGGTAAAGCTATTAATTATATTCTCAGTGACAAACGATTGCCAGGCGAAAGCAGAGAACAGTTACAAGTGCTCCCCTCTACCATGATGAGCTTTCCATTGCAAATTAAATTTAATTCAGACAGGATAGATAATTTCAGAGCTTACCTGTTGGGCGGTGTAAAATTCGACATAGACCTTTCTAATAGTGCAACTTCACGGAATGCGGAAGACATCGTTAAAATTAAAAAATATGATGTAGGTTTAGAGGCAGGTATTGGCATTAATCTATACCTGCCATTCGTAACCATTTCACCTGAAATTAAAATCAGTTATGGCCTTTCTGACATTCATAAAACAGATCCTGCTTTAAAATATTCTAACGTTTTCGATAAATTACAATCGAGGATGATTGTATTTTCTATACATTTAGAAGATTAAAACATGAATGATCTTTTGGCCATGTTCCAACGAAGGGCGGTTGAAATAACAGTAGCATCAGGTGTTACGCCTGTTAATTGTGTTTTATAACTTCTTCTATTGAAGGTTACATCAAAAAAGAAATTTTCGGCAAACTCATACGATGCATTTAACATGATTTGAAGACAGGTAGCCTCGTTACCACTACCCACTATCCAGTTATTATCTCTCGGACGGGTTGTGTATAAATTTAATGGATTGCTTCCCATATTCAAGCCTGCAGAATCTAATCCCTGCTTATAATACATCACTTTAGCATTGAGGTACAAACGCTTCAAGGGTTGTGCTTTTATCACCGCTATATACTCTTGAAAGTTAGATCCTAAAGGATGTGCCAATGGTTGATTGTAATGCGTCCAACTGCTTACACTATCTAAATGTGAATAGGTAAATGGACGAACACGGTTACTCTCTAACTGAAGATCTACATTCTTAATACCCAATACATCTATGTATTTTAAGCCAAGTTGATACGCGTATTTGCTGGTCCATGCTTTTTTGCTGGAAAATAATTCTTTGGTATAAAATTCGTCGAAGTTTAACTGTCCGTATAACTGTATTTTTTTTGCCAGATTGGCTTTAAAATCAACACCAAGCATATTATTATCCGGACTGCCTAATTGCTGTTGCCCCGGCATTAAAAATAGAATGGGATTGAGGTACATAAAATCAAAATGATCGGCACGGCCAAACATCACTGCATCAAAAATGCCCATATTTAACCATTTAAATACATTCAAACTGATGTGATTCATTCTAAAATACTTCTTAGGCATTAACTTTCCTCCATTAGGTATATAGGGATTGGTGGCAGTAAGTTCCATGAAAAGGTTCTCGTAATTGAGTTTCCAGAATTTCGTGTTAATTTTAAAAAACAATCCTGGATTACTAAAATCACTTAAAAAAGTACTGCGTAACCCATTGCCAATAAAGTTGCGATCGTACCCAAATTGCATATCAATCATTTTAGTAACCTTCCAGTTAACTGATCCCCTAACTTCGGTATAATCGTACCCTTCTACCACCCCTAATGGTTTAAAATAACCCGCACCCGGAATAGCTAAATGTTTACCCACCCATGATTGCACATACCGTGGAGCGCGTTCCTGGTTGTCGGTGAAATATAAATCGAACCCAATTTTGTCTGCAAGTCGTGCACGAACACTAATTCCACGGGAGCTGTGATACACCATTTTATTATATCCGTCTTCTTTACCATATTCTAAAGTCATTAAAGGACTCAACTGAAAATACACCTCTTTATTATGTACTTCTATGAAATTGCTTTTAGTACTAAAGAAATGATGAAAAATATTTTGAGGTTGCTTCCATTTTGAGTGGGAAGACCATTCGGCATTATTGGTAAGAAACCGATCGATATTGTATTGATCTACCTTGCTAAACCTTTCCGCAAAATCAGCGTCTTTCTTTATTAAACTGTCTATTTGCTCCACTTGTTGCGTAAACATCCTCCTATTTAAAGGCTTAATATGGCTAAAATTCAGTTCGGGACGCTGACTTTTAACTTCCAGTCTTTCAATCAAAGTATAATCTTTCATGCCCATTGGGATGAAAGTAGTTTGAGCCGATATAAGGAAAGGACTTAAAAAAATAAGGGTTAAGCAAAAGGATTTAATAAATTGCATCACAGATGAGTTTTGGATTTTAAATAATACGTTTATGCAACATAATATAATAATTAAAGATACGTGCATTGTTAATGAAGGACAAAGGATTTATGGAGATATTCTCATTAAAAATGGGAGAATAGAGAAAATAGGTGGGAGTATTGATATAAAAGCTAAATCGGAAGATTTTATCGGTACCGATAAGCTATTATTACCCGGCGTTATAGATGATCAGGTTCATTTTAGAGAGCCCGGGTTAACCCATAAAGCCACTATTTATTCTGAAGCGAGGGCTGCAGTAGCAGGTGGCACTACTTCATTTATGGAGATGCCCAATACCAAGCCTCCAGCGTTTACATTGGATTTGTTAGAACAGAAATATGCACGGGCAAAAGAATGTTCATTAGCCAATTATTCGTTTTTTATGGGTACATCGAACGATAATTTAGAAGACATTCTGCAAGCCAATAAATTTAAACATGCTATTTGCGGGTTGAAGATTTTTATGGGTTCCTCTACCGGCAATTTATTGGTTAATAGTCCATTGGTTTTAGAAAGAGTATTTGGTAGTTCCGAGATGTTAATAGCCACCCATTGTGAAGATGAGCCGTTGTTTACAGAAAAATTTCATCAGCTTAAAAATTCAAAACAGCGGTTAGTGCCTTCGGATCACCCGATTATTCGCGACGAAGAAGTTTGTTTTGAATCTTCTTTTAAAGCCATACAATACGCTAAAAGAAACGGAAGCCGATTACATATTTTACATATTTCTACCGAAAAAGAATTGCAACTGTTTACCAATATGATCCCGTTGGGTGATAAACAAATTACGGCAGAAGTTTGTGTACATCATTTACATTTTACAGCAGATGATTATGCGCGATTAGGCAACCAAATAAAGTGTAATCCGGCAATTAAAGCAGCCTATAATAAAGAAGCTTTATGGAAAGCCCTACTCGACGACCGATTAGATATTATAGCCACTGACCATGCGCCGCATACCTGGGAAGAAAAACAGGAAGACTATGAACATGCCCATGCCGGCTTACCGTTGGTGCAGCATTCTCTGCAATTGATGTTACACTATGTACAGGAAGGAAAAATTAGTTTAGAAAAAGTAGTGCAAAAAATGAGTCACGCTGTTGCCGAGTGTTTTCAAATTAAAGACCGGGGATATATTAGAGAAGGCTATTTTGCAGATTTAGTAATGGTTGATATGAATAAGCCAACTAACATTGGTAAAGAAAATATACTGTATAAATGTGGCTGGAGTCCGCTAGAGGGCTTTACCGTTCCTGCCAGTATAGCATATACTTTTGTAAATGGTCATCCGGTTTATGGAAATGGGCAGTTTGATGAATCACAATGGGGAGAACGACTTTCTTTTAACCGAGATTAACCTCCAAAAATGCAAGTAGATAAAATCACCCAAAACGATCTTTCTATTTTTCATGTAGAAGAAGATCAATCCATATTCCATCAGTTAAATTTTACGCAAACCAATGGTGGCAGAGAATACTTGCGTTATTTATTAAGTAATCCACTCCCAACTGTTGAAGCTATTGCAGATACACAACAAACCATTCAGCACCTATTGTCGATGGAAGCACAATGGCCGGTGAGTCCTACCAATGGCACTATTATGGTGTTAGAAAAATATTATGAAACAGCAGTTGAACAATATCCTTCTACACCTGAATATTTTAATAGTAGGTGGTATAAGTTTTGGCATAAAGACGATTATTCGTTTACCTTATTCTCCGTGCAACACACACTGGATTTTGTGCAAGGAATGCAAACAATTGCTGAAAATATTTCAACGAACAACCAACATACTCCACTCAAAAAAATTGCAAAGCAGTTAATCTTTTTGTTAGATAAGCCTGTTATTCAGGAGATGGCACTGAAAAATAAAAATGATCTTACAGCTATTGAAGTGCTCACCTACGCCAACTTTATAAGGCATCGCTTTAAACAATCGGCATTGGAATTAATGCATATTTATCATCAATTAGATGCGTACATGAGTTTGGCCAAAGCAGGAAAAAAATACGATTTTTGTTTTCCTGAAATAGTGGATCAGGTGCAGCCATTTGTGGAGATAAAGGGATTATTTCATTTTCTACTTTCACATCCGGTAGATTACTCCATAACATTACAGGAAAACGAGAATTTTTTATTTCTTACCGGAGCTAACATGGCTGGTAAAAGTACTTTCATTAAAGCATCGGGTATAGCAGTATATCTGGCGCACATTGGCATGGGAGTGCCCGCAAAAAGTATGCAGCTGAGTTATTTTGATGGGCTACTCAGTAACATACAGGTGATGGACAATATAGCCAAAGGCGAAAGCTTTTTCTTTAATGAAGTACAAAGAATTAAAAACACCATTAACCGAATTAGTGATGGTAAAAAATGGTTGATACTTATAGATGAATTATTTAAAGGCACCAACCAACAAGATGCGGTAAAATGCAGTACCACTGTAATTGAGGGGCTCCGCAAAATGAATAACGCATTGTTTATTTTATCCACGCATTTGTATGAAATTGGTGAGCCATTAAAAAAATACAGCAACATACAATTCCGCTATTTTGAAACCAGTGTAGTAAACGATCAATTATCATTCAGCTATCAATTAAAAGAAGGCATTAGCAATGATCGGTTGGGTTATTTGATATTGAAGCGAGAAGGGGTGGTAGATTTATTGGAGAATTGTTGATTATGCATTTGAATTTTTACTTTTTATTGTTGATTTTTTAATTTATCTTCATTCTGTTTGTAACCTCTCTATTTATTCACTACCAGGAGAGGTTGATTAATTTACTGCATTTCGGTGTTTTTCATCTGCTTCTTTTGGCTAATTATTGAACAATTATGTTGGTTAAAACATTTGGCAGCGCTGTATATGGCGTGGAGGCAATTACTATTACTATTGAGGTAAATGTTAGTATGGGACAAGGTTATGCCATTGTAGGGCTACCTGATATTGCAGTGAGAGAGAGTTTACAAAGAACGGAAAGTGCTATTAAAACCAATGGTTTTCATATGCCACGGACTAAAGTAGTAGTAAACCTTGCACCTGCAGATATTAGAAAAACGGGATCATCATTTGATTTACCTATTGCTATTGGCGTATTGGCTGCAAGTGAACAATTAGCGAATCCGGAAGAGCTTTCGCACTACGTAATTATGGGTGAACTGGGGCTCGACGGATCAGTGCAACCCATCAAAGGGGCTTTGCCAATTGCTATTCAAGCCCGTAAAGAAGGCTTCAAAGGGTTGATTGTTCCCAAACCAAATGTGCGGGAAGCTGCTATGGTGAATCAATTGAATGTGTATGGGGTAGATCACATCAATCAAGTAGTTGATTTTTTTGAAAACGAGCAAACACTGCAACCGGAAGTAGTGAATACCAGGGATGACTTTTTTAATACGCAAGATCAATATGGTTTTGACTTTACCGATGTAAAAGGACAGGAAAACATTAAACGGGCGTTAGAAATTGCCGCCGCAGGCGGGCATAATGCTATATTAATTGGTCCGCCCGGTGCCGGAAAGACCATGTTGGCTAAAAGAATGCCCACTATCCTTCCTCCTTTATCGTTACAAGAAGCTTTAGAAACCACCAAAATTCATAGTGTAGCGGGGAAATTGCCAACGGGCAGTGCTTTAATCAATAAACGCCCATTCAGATCGCCCCATCATACCATTTCCGATATGGCGTTGGTGGGTGGAGGAAGCAATCCGCAACCCGGTGAAATCTCCTTAGCACACAATGGGGTATTGTTTTTAGATGAGCTGCCCGAATTTAAACGAACTGTTTTAGAAGTAATGCGCCAACCCATGGAGGAGCGAAAAGTGAGTATCTCCAGAACCAAAATGGCGCTTGATTTTCCGGCGAACTTTATGTTGCTTGCTTCAATGAACCCTTGTCCCTGTGGATTTTACAATCATCCCGAAAAAGATTGTACCTGCGGCTCGGGCATCGTTCAAAAATATTTAAACAAGGTATCCGGCCCATTATTAGATCGAATCGATTTACATGTAGAAGTTACCCCGGTGTCATTTTCTGCCCTAACCAACCACCAGGAGCAGCTTGGCGAAACTTCTGCCGATATCAGACAACGTGTAATGAATGCCAGAGCAATACAAGCTAACCGTTTTAGTGGAATGGAAGGAATTTATGCCAATGCCCAAATGGGCTCCGGTACACTCCGAGCTGTTTGTGCACTCAATAAAACTTCTGAAAATCTACTCAAAAAAGCTATGGAACGACTAAACCTAAGCGCCCGCGCTTATGACCGAATATTAAAAGTGAGCCGCACTATTGCAGATTTAGCCGGGAGTGATGACATACAATCCGAGCATGTAGCAGAAGCTATACAATACCGGAGCTTGGATAGAGAAGGTTGGGGAGGATAAGATTTTATTTAGCGAAATTTGTTAAATCCTCACTGTTTTTACTATGATTTAGTGCACAGAGCATCTGTTAACCTGAAACAGTTATTACTCAGGAGGTTTTAAATAACTTAGGATGAATCCCTACTGGAATGGCATTGGTACATTCTGCAAATGGTGTTTCCTAATAGCATACTTATATAAAGGTGCGCGGCTACAAGAAGTTGTCAATTTCGAAGCACTGAACTATCTGTAAGCACTGAACTTGATACAAAGCACAAATGTTTATTTAACAACTGAACCGCCAAGTTTTTGCAGGTGCTGTTAGTGGCTGTGGCTTTCACCTAACAGCCAATCGATAACGTTTATTTTTTGGATGCCTTCAATACTAGTATTATCAAAGTCCAAGGTGAGTAAAAATTTGGGGTAATTATCACGTATATTTCTAAAAGCCGAAATTTCACGTTCAAAGGTTTTTTCGTCATTAACAGTAAAAGCTATTTGGTAATATTCGCGCTCATTGTTTGGCTTTTGCACTACGAAATCAATTTCCTTGTCGTTGTTTTTTCCTGCGTAAATTTTTCCTCCACGTCTGAGCAATTCGAAATACACAACATTTTCCAATTTACGACCTAAATCTGCATCATATTTATTTGTCGTTGTTATATTTCTCAATCCTAAATCCACTAAATAATATTTTGGATTTGTCGTAAGTAATTCCTTTCCTTTTATATCGTAGCGAGGCGCTGCATATATGATATATGAATTAGTAAGGAATTCCAAATATTTAATTATTGTGTTATGTGAAATAGTTTTCTTTGAATTTTTATTCAGTGTAGCGGCTATATTGTTTGGTGAAACGTAAGATCCAATACTATCAAAAATTAAGCTGATTACTCGTTGTAAGTTGTGTAAGTTCCTCAATTTGTAGCGTTGTGCGATATCTTTGATAACAACCGTTTCATAAATGGATTGCAAATAATCATTTACTAAAGTTTCATTTCTCTTGGACAATGTTACCGCTTCTGGAAAACTACTTGTGTTTATATATTGACGAAAAAGTCTGTCTGTATTTTTTTCTTTGCTGTAAGCTATTGAGTATTCCAGAAAGGAATAAGGTTGAACGTTTATTGCGATATAACGTCCTGTGAGTAAAGTTGCTAATTCACTTGAAAGTAAATAGGCGTTTGAACCTGTTACGTACAAGTCAATATTTTTTTTTGTAAAAAGACTGTTAATTAGTTTTTCAAAATCGTCTAATAATTGTACTTCATCAAGAAACACATAATGCTTTTTATCGGACTTTATATTTTTTAATATTTCATCATAAAGAGCCGTCCAATTGCTTAAGTGAATGTTTTCGCGCTCTTCAAAATTCAGAAATACAATGTTCCTTTTTGTTACGCCACTTTCAATGAGTTCATTTTTAAATGCTTCTAATAAAGTAGATTTCCCACTACGTCTGATACCAGTTATAACTTTAATAAGTTTTTGGTCACGCAGTTCCCTGAGTTTTTGCAAATATGTTTCACGAATTATCATTTGATTCTGACTACTGTTTTCAATTTGTAATTAAACAAAGGTATAAATCTTATTGACGAAACTTTATTATTTACCTGTTTTTTGTCATTAAACCTTCCCTTCTTTTTTTGGAAAGGTTGGTATTAAATTTAAAAACAATTTGTACATTGAGTGAAAAATCGGATTTTATCTTCTGGGGTTCTGCCAATTGCATAATTGCTAATCGCACCTTTGAATACTTTATTGAATTTAATAGAGAAAAGGAGATTATTGAATTTTTGAAAAAAAAATCCCCATACGCAATAATGCATCTATAATAATTGAAAGGAAGACGCAAAACCACATTCAATTCGAGCATACTTATTCCAAAAACACACCAAATGTGCTAAAAATGGACAAATAACAAGCAAATATGGACTTTGTTACAGGTTGGAATTGACTGTAAAGTTAGGATATCCAATAATTTTAGAGCTAATCCAATACCTAAACTAAGCTTCTATGCGGTTTGCCGTTCTGTTACTTTTATTCCTTAAAAGTATAGCCACTTTCAGTCAAATTCCGTCAGATTTCAAGTTTCAAAGTATCAGTATTGCGCAGGGATTATCCCAAAGTTCTGCATATAGTGTTATGCAAGATCATCTTGGATATATATGGGCAGGAACCCAAGGGGGTATGAACCGTTATGACGGGTATAGTGTAAAAAAATATGAGCCAATTTCCACAGACAGCACCTCCATTAGCATCGGTTGGAGAACAGCTGCTCATGAAGATCACAGAGGAAATATTTGGACCGGCACCAATATGGGTGCCATCTCTATGTATGACCGTAAAAAAGATCAATGGAAAAACTATGACCCAGGCTATGCGGAGGCATACAGGAAGCAGTTTCCCAATGTCCAGTCTGCAACGTTGGGTATTGTATTGAACTTTTATATAGATACGGCACGTCAGTTATTATATGCAACTACTTTTTCAACAGGATTAATAGTAATGGATCTTAAAACCGGTAAATTTAACAGATATTGGTTTACTGATGCATTAGATAGAAATCAAAAATGGCAGGATAATTCCTTTGTTGCTGTTTTGCCGGTAGATGATCATACGCTATTAATAACTACAGGTAATGGAATTGCTTTTTTTGATCAACGCAGCCAAAAATTTACGAAACGATTTTTTAAGAGCGCGGATCCGGACAACCAAGTGTTTTATTTTCAGGCAGTAAAAATACATCCAAATGAATACATCATTGGCGGTTCAAAAGGGCTGGTACAACTCAATATTAAGACTGGAGAAAGTACAACTTATACGCACAATAACGACCCAAAATCAATCTCAGCAGGGCAAGTAAGGTCTATTTGTTTATCGAAGGACAAAAAGAAATTATGGTTGGGCATTGATGGATTAGGGGTGGAAGTGATGGACTTAACTACCGGCACATTCCTGCACATTAATGAAAAAACAGCACCAAATGCTGGTATTAAAAGCGAATTATATTATAACATCATTGAAGATAAGGAAAACAATATTTGGTTGGGATCATCCTCCTCTGGAATGCTTAAATATGACCCCAATCTAAAAAAAATGAATTACCTGCGGGCTAAAGATCCGGCAGATATGCCATTAGGATTTTCAGTAACATGGGGAAGTTTAATTGATTCAGATAATAATTTATGGGTAGGTGGAGCGGAAGCAGGTGCAGGAATTACCATGATCAATAGGAAGAACAGAACATCCACCAGATATTTGAATGATTCAAAATCACTTGAAACAAGAAGATGGGTGTTTGGTGAAGACAATATTGGCGCTATTTACGCAATTGGATATTCTAGATTAGGTAGAATTTTATACAGAAAAGATAAAGATGCCGGTTCATTTAAAGAAGTCTCCAATTTAACTAAAGAATATAAAGCGGGTAAGCTTGCATCCCAGGTTAATCAGACATTTTTTTATTTAACATCGTACGGAGATTTAATCGCGGGTGGAGATACCGCTATTTTGATAGCAGATAAAACTGGGGCGTTAAAAATGAAGGCCTATACCCCATTATTAAAAGTAAATTCTAGGATAAAATACATCATCAATAAAGGGCCCGGCAAAACCTATATACTCACTAATAAGCATTTCTGGAAGTGGGATGAACAAACGGGAGCACTCACCAATCTAACACCTTGGATAGAGCTAAATCCGGTGCAATTTTTAATCATGGCTTATGCAGATGTTTTAGAGGATCAATATGTATATATCCCCACATTTGGTTATGGGCTAATGGAGCTCGACTTAAAAGCTAAAAAATACAAAATATTAAATCTAAAAGATGGAATTCCCAATCAATATTTATATGATGTAACCATCGATAAAAATGGAATGGTATGGAGTTCAAGTAATTTTGGCATCATCCGGTATAATCCAAAAACAAAGGCATTTAAAGGATTTTATAAAACAGACGGTGCACAGGATTTTGAGTTCAATGCGTCTTCGTTTTCAAAAAGTAAAAATGGAGAACTTGCTTATTGTGGTTTATTTGGAGCCAATTATTTTTTTCCGGAGAACGTGAAAGATAATCCAAATGCTCCAGACGTAATTATACAATCAATAAACAAAAAGGGAACCATCATTAATATTGAAGCTGCCGAATCAGCAGAAGAAGTTGAAGTTCAATACAATGAAAACCAACTTTCTTTAGAATTCATTGCATTTAATTTCAAGAGCCCGGAATTTAATCAGTATGCCTATAAAATGGAAGGGTATGATAATGACTGGAATTACTCTGGCAACAGGCATTTTGCTACCTACACCAATCTTCCATCCGGCAAATATAAATTCCTTGTTAAGGCCAGTAATAATGATGGCATATGGAATGAAAAAGGCGCCACACTTTTAATACGAGTATACCCTGCCCCCTGGTTTTCGTGGTGGGCATATTTGATATATTTAATTACACTGGGTTACCTCATTAAGCTTTTTGTAAAGTATCGGGAAACGCAGCAAAAGAAAAAGATGGATGATGAAAGAAAAAATAGTGAATTACAAGCTGCCAGAGATTTTCAGCAAAGTATGCTACCCAAATTTTTACCTGCCAGAAACGATTTAGATATTGCAACGTTTCTGAGATCTTCTACAGAAATTGGTGGGGACTATTATGATTTTTTTGAACAAAAAAATGGGGAATTATATATTGTTTGTGGTGATGCAACCGGACATGGTATCATTTCTGGAATGATGGTATCTATTGCCAAAGCGGGTTTGAATGGCATTAGCTCGGCATTACCAAATGAGATATTAAACAAATTAAATAGTGTGATTAAACGAGTTGATTTGGGCACCATGCGAATGAGCTTAAACATGCTACAAATTAATAACAACCAAGTAACGATGAGTTCTGCTGCCATGCCACCAATATACAGATATGTAGCTGCAAGCGGACAAGTAGAAGAAATTCAGATGAGTGGTTTGCCATTAGGTGGATTAAGAAATGAATTATTCGAACTAGAAGAAAGATCATTTGAACAAGGTGATGCATTTGTTTTGCTGTCTGACGGATTACCGGAAGCACCTAATAAAATGAGTGAACTTTTTGATTATACACGCGTGCATCAATTGATTGAACAACATGGATCAAAAGATGCTGCAACCATTAAAGATGAACTAATTAATGCGGTTGATGGGTGGCTAAGTGGTGAAAATAACCCAGATGACATTACCATTATTGTTATTAAGAAAAAATAATTTATCAACTCTATTCAATATCGAATTATGCGTATAACATTAGCAACATTAGCTTTACTATTTTCCATTGTCTTGTTAGGGCAAGGAAATCCAATGGAGCAAGGCAATTATTTTATCAGTAAATATTCAAGAGACTTCTTCAACGGTAGAGGTGCAAACTGGACCATAGCTCAGGATACTAATGGAGTTATATTAGTAGGTAATCATTTAAATGGCATCGAACTATATGATGGTAAAAGGGTAAAAAAAATAAAATTAAAAGGTGTTCCATATAATGATGAGGGCCGGAAAATTGAAATCAATTCAAAAGGTAAATTGTATGTGGCATCTAACTTTAATTTTGGGTATTTAAAAAAAGATGCAGCAGATCAATATGAATATGTATCACTTTCTAACTCATTACCTACTAAAGATAAAGTAACCAGCAGAGTGTGGGGATTAGCCATTAAAGAAGATACGGTTTTCTTTCAGGCAGATAGTATAATTTATAAATATTACAATGATAAATGTTTAAAAGTTTGGCACTTCAATCCAGACATACACATCTTGCACAAAGCTGGAAACAGAATATTTATCAGGCAATGGGGTGTTGGGTTGAAGGAACTAATTGGAGATGAATTTGTAATGATAAAAGGATCTGAATTTTTAGCTAAGAACAGGGTTGAAGCAATGTACCAACTTAACAATGGCAATATATTATTAGCTTCCAGAAATATTGGATTTTGGCTATTACAAAAAGATGGCACTTTTAAAAAGACGGGAACCCCACAACTTGATGAACTAATTATAAAAGGGGAAGTATATTTAAGTAGTACTGTATTGCATAATGGATTAATTCCAGTTGGTACAA
>JBIIAP010000127.1:0-7803 GCA_044239855.1 Sediminibacterium sp.
TGCAACTGATTGTATGGATTATTTGCAGCATATTTTGTTATTGAAGAATAGTAAGATACTGTAATTATGATGAAAATTCTTTAAATAGTGCATTACAAATAAAATAATATGTTAGGGTTGAATATTGCATTAAAATCAATTTGGAAATAAATTACTACTTTAATATTTTTATCATGCATATACCACTTACTGTTGCTAACCCTGTTTAATACATCCGCATGAAGAAAACAATTGCAGTTGATATGGACAATGTTTTGGTAGACATTGAACAGCATTTTATTGATTGGTATGAAAAAGATTTTGGTGTTCGGATTAGTAAAGATAAATTAATTGGTATTCCTGAAATAGAAGCATTCCCCAATCAAGAAGCAGTTAAACAGTTTTTATATACGCCAGGTTTTTTCAGGTCAGCTCCAGTAATGGAAGGAGCAATAGCTGCAATGGACTTTTTATTAAATAAGTTTGAGGTATACATCGTATCTGCTGCCATGGAATTTCCTCAATCATTAAGTGAAAAAGTTGAATGGCTGAATGAGTATTTCCCCTCTATTCATTGGAAAAATATTGTATTGTGCGGTGATAAAAGTATTATTCACTGTGATTATTTAATAGACGATTATATTAAAAATCTTGATCCTTTTAAAGGACAAGCGTTACTTTTTTCAGCCGGTCATAATGCAAATCATACCCACCATAAAAGATTAAATAACTGGAATGAAGTGTTAGATTATTTTAATTCAATTTAAAAGTGGATTTACATTTTAGGCAACACATACCCATTGTGGTATTGCTTTACATAATATTCTTTTTGAACAGCGTTATCTGTAAACTTATTTTGTGCTGCATCCCAACTTATTTTTTTACCGGAACGGTATGCGATATTTCCCATTTGAGCTACGGTGGCAATATGTGCGCCTTCTTCAATTGAACAATGTAAAGAGGATGGATTGTTATTTCTTATTGCACCAATAAAGTTTTCCCAATGTAACTCCACACCATTGTCAACCGATTTTTGTAATGGTATAGCTATTTTATTTTTAGCTTGTCTTTCTTCCACCACTTCCCATCCGCCTCTGTTTAAAATGAGCGTGCCATTGTTACCGATAAATGCAATACCATGATCTCGGTTATAAGAACCATTATCGATACCCATAGCAGCGTCCCATACTAAGTTAAATTGATTGAATTCGTATAAAGATGTTAAGGTATCGGGTGTTTCTTCGGCTAATTCAGGATAAGCAAATTTGCCTCCTAAAGCACTTACTGAAATAGGATTTCCGGCCTTCATGCCCTGTACGGCATAGTCTAGTAAATGCACACCCCAATCGGTCATTAAGCCGCCGGCATAATCCCAAAACCATCTGAAATTAAAATGAAAACGGCTGGTATTAAAACTACGCATAGGAGCAGGGCCTAACCAGGTTTTATAATCAATATAATTGGGCGGCACAGTGTCTGCAACCACCGGCTGAGGGCGCATCCAACCTTGATAACACCATACTTTAGTGGTTCTGATATTGCCCAATTTACCAGAATGTACCAGGTCTATTGCGTCTTTAAAATGTTGCTGACTTCTTTGCCATTGACCAACTTGTACAATCCTCTTATACTTGTTTTTAGCTTTAATCATGGCATCACATTCGCCGATAGAGTTACCGGCAGGCTTCTCTACATAAACATGTTTACCGGCAGCGCATGCATCAATCATTTGTAAAGCATGCCAATGGTCGGGCGTGCCAATTATAACCGCATCAATATCTTTTCTGTCTAGAATTTTACGATAATCGTTGTATACATCCACTTGTTGAACGTTTGGTTGTTTAACCAATAATTCTTGTTTTCTGATATTTAAAACGGAAGCGTCGATATCGCAAAGCGCCACTACTTCTACATTTTTCACTTTCAATGCAGCCAGCGTATTTGCCCACCCCATTCCATTTACGCCAATGGTAGCTATTCTAATTGTATCGGTATTAAAATAATTACTTCTGGCAAATGCAGGGGTAGCAATTACAGCAGCAGATGCAAAAGAGAATTGCTTAATAAAATGTCGACGGTTGTTCATACAGTATCGTTTTAAGGCTACTTAAATATAAGCTATTAAATAATTACCATAACGGTTAATCAATATTTTTTTATTGATTGAAGGAAGTCCGGCTGATAACAATCAACAATATGCTTAATATAAGTCATTCGATTCGTTTTAGGTTGATGATAATTTCGTTGTTCCTATGCTTGAATGAACATATTCATTAACAAATAAAAAATACACTATGAAAAAAATTAAAGTGCTGTTACTATCCTGTATACTACTAATTGGACTAAACACAAGTTCTTTTAGTCAAGATACTACGCTACCCGGTGTTACTGTGGTAAGTTTAAACTATAAGTATTTAAAATCAGTAAATGATCCCAATTCTGCGCAACCCGTTCGATTATTAGAACAGAGGGCGGCCAGTTACGACATTAAAAACGCAGATTATTATGAAGACGAGTATGATGAATACATTGTTTCATTTTATATTCCGGAGGGAGAGATATTGGCCACTTATGATAAGAATGGTAAATTATTACGAACTGCCGAAAGATTTAAAAATGTAGCATTACCATCGGCAGTAAGAAATGCAGTTTTCAGTCGTTATCCGGAGTGGAACATTTATAAAGATATTTATACGGTAAATTATTACCATGAAAAATCAAGTAATTCTAAAAAAGTATATAAGTTATTATTAGAAAAAGGGGATGAGCGAATGAGGGTTAAAACAACGGAGAACGGAGATTTTGTAAAATAATTAGTAAACATTAAAAAGCCCATCAGTATAAAATTACTGATGGGCTTTTGTATAAAATAACTTAACTAATTTTAATTAGAAGTTAGGAACGGTAGCAATATCCCACCATAAGCGGGTATTAATTTCATCTTTTGCACCAGCACCCATTGTTGCAGCAGCAGCTTCAACTGCAGCTTTGTTGCCGGTTCTTTCCCCATTTACAAAAGGCATTCTTTTAATCCACTCATTTGCAGGAACAACACCCCAATCTGAATTACTGTCATTTTTTGCTACAGTAGGTATCTTAGGGTAACCTGTTCTTCTAAAGTCAACCCAAGCATCTAAAGTGTTGGTAAAAGAGTTGATGTATTTCTGTGTGATGATTTTTTCTAATTTCAACTCATTAGGATCTGCATCATTCCAGGCAACTGTAATGGTAGAAGCAGCAGTGAAATTATTACGAGCATCTTTTGGATCTACATAATTAATTGGTGTACTGGTTGCATCCGCTAAATAAGCGTCAACACCACTAGCACCCCAATCAGCAAAAGATAATTTCACCCCATTTTCATAGTTAGCTTTTGCATCACCAGCCAAAGCCCAACCTCTAAGAGCGGCTTCTGCTTTCATGAAAGATACATCAGCAGCAGTCATGTGACGTCTGGTTTGAACTGAATTGAAGTCTGAAGAAACGGTAGAGTAAGGAACCCTGTCATCTTTATTAATGATAAAAGCACCATTACGGATACCTTTATATGGAGCAGTAGGATGATCAGCGTACAGAGTAGGGTCTGTAACCGGAGCATAATATTTAGAAATTCTACCGTCCTTTAATCCGATTAACATAGACTCCATTGGAGCACCCATACGGGTATCATTCCATTGGAAGCAAATCATACCTACCGGCATAATGTTACCCAACAAAGAGATGTTGAAATTTTCTGAGTTAGCTGCAATTAAACCAGCTGGATCTTTAAGCGCTTTTTCGCCTTCTGCTTTTGCTAAAACAGGATCAGCTTTTACAATTCTTAACGCTAATTTTAAACGCAAAGAATTTACTACTTTCATCCAAGCAGGAATATTTCCTTTATAAGATGGGTCGAAATTTCTAAATCCTGCATATGCTTTATTAGCATTGAACTCTGTTTGAATAGTATCTAATTGCTTAAAGAATAAAGTGTATAAATCTGATTCTTTATCATAAGGAATACTAGCAGCTGTTGAACCATAGTTAGAATAAATGATTGGTCCGAATATAGCTGTTAAACGAGACATTGAAAGAATGCGGATTAAATTAGCCCAAGTAGTAAACATGGGAAGATTATTGGATTTAGCCAAACGAATCACCTGACGTGCAGGAGACATCACATTGTTGTATTGTCTTCCCCAATAACTATTCCATGTAATGTAATAAGTGGTATTGTTTCTGTTAGACACGAAAGGGGTTGGAGTATTCATGTAACCCATCCAAGAGTCGTAACACAAATCTTCTTGTGTTTGGCTACCCTGGTTACCATGAAGCTCATACAACATACCGGAAAAAGGAGAACCTACCAGGTTGAAATCTTGTTTCAACATCTCATCGGAGATCTGGTTAGGATCCTGGTTGATGCTTTCGAAGTTCTTTGTACAAGAACTAAAAGCAACCATTAATAGACATGCATAAAAAATATGTTTCATATTCAATAGTTTAATTTTTTTAGAATGTAAGCTTTACATTAAATCCATATGCCCTGGTTGGCGGTAAGGCAAATACATCATTTGACTGCATATTGTTGCTAGTACTCATAGATACTTCAGGATCATAAGGAGCGTCCTTATATAAGAAGAATAAGTTTCTACCGATTAAAGAGAAAGCAGCTTCTTTTATAGGGAAGTTCGCCTTTGTAAATCTGTGGGTATAACCAATAGCCAATTGTCCTAAACGAACATTGGTTCTTGAATATACATAAGGTTCCATGATACCATTTCTAAACCCAATAGGTTCATAATAAAGTGAAGGAACTATAGAAGTCACCGGAGTAGTTCCATTAATTGCATTAATAGGAATAGTGCCGGCATCTCTTGCATCTCCTGTTCTTTTACTAACACCATAATAGTCTAAGAATGCTTCTGTTTTAGAGAAGGCTATTCCACCGAATTTACCGTTGATTAATGCACTTAAAGTGAAGTTTTTATAGGTTAGGGTGTTATTCCAACCGGCAATTAAGTCAGGGTTAACATTACCCACTTTTTCAAAATTAGCAGTTCTAGTGGGGGAACCTTTAGCATCTAATATAATTTGACCAGCAGCGTTTCTGTTAAACTTAAAGATGTAAACATCATTGAAAGATCCACCTGCTTTAATCAAATTAGTGAAACCTTCATCACCGGTTTGAACTTGAAAACCAGGATTAGAAGTAATTAACTCAGCAATTTCATTTTGGTTGCTAGAAAGGTTAATTGCGGTTTTCCATTTCAATTTACGATTTCTTATTACATCTGCATCAATGGTCATTTCAAAACCTTTATTGATAATCTTACCTGCATTTACATAATAGGTAGAATAACCAGAGCCTGAAGGTGCAGGTAATGATAAGAATTGGTTAGTACTTACTGTGTTGTATACAGTTGCCTCAATACCAATTCTGTTCTTAAATAACTTTAATTCAACTCCGAATTCGTTGGCTTGGATGATTTCAGGCTTTAAGTTTTCGAAAGGTACTTGAGAATTTCTATTAATACCTCCAATTCCTGTAGGCCCACCTGCTCCACCGATGGTATTCAATGGATTCACCACATTAAATGGAACTTCGTTACCAGTTTCTGAATAAGAAGCGCGAAGTTTCATGAAAGAAATGAACTCAGGTAAAGTAGCCATTTGACTGATGATGGCAGATAAACCCACTGCAGGATAAAAATAAGACTGATTTCCTGTAAGTGCTAAAGTGGATGCCCAGTCATTTCTTCCAGATACATCTAAGAATATAGCTTCCTTAAATCCAATTTGTACGTTGGCGAAAGCACCATGCTTTAAAACATTATTTCCTGTTTTATTAAAGATAACCTGATAAGGCATATTAGAGAAAGTGAAGTAATTTGGATACATTAATGGAAGAGTACCATTACCAACACTCACTCCATCATTGAATGTATTTTTCTGATAACTACCTCCGGCCAAAGCGTTTACACTAAATTCGCCAAACTTGTTGTTATAGGTTAATATCGCATCGGCGTAGATAGACTGGTCAGTGAATTTGGAGTAATTCCAGCTACCATTAGGGCTAACACTTACTGGATTACCTCCGGCAGCATATCTGAAATCTCTCAATACATTTGAGTAATCAATGTTCCCTCTTGTTTCAAACTTTAAATTTTTAGCAATATCATAAGAAACTTTAAGGTTTGCTATTACACGCTTTCTTTGATCTAACTTAGAATTATTATACACTTCCCAATAAGGATTATTCAATGCTTCATATTGAGAATACCAAGTCATTTGGTTAATGTTTCTGGAAGCATTAAAATTTTGGTAATAGTTTTTGTAGAAATCAAAGTCTCTTTCACGAGAAAATAAATATAAACCGGTTAAAGGGTTGTTGTAATAACCCGAACCAGAACGATTTACCGCATCCTCAACTGAAAAGATTACGTTTGAACTTACCGTTAATTTGTCGGTAACTTTTGTAGATTGATTTAAAGTAATATTATGCTTATCATAAGTGTTGGTAGGCATAATTCCTTTAGCTCTTACATTTCCATAAGAAAAGAAGGCAGTTGTTTTATCGCTTCCGCCACTGATTGAAATGGAATTATTAGTGGTTGAACCTGTTTGGAAGAAGTCGTTAATATAATCTTTCTGATAGATTCTACTCTTTAATGTACTCCAACTTCTTTCACCTCCACCTACAGCACCATAGCTGAACTGAAATTCGGGCAAACTGGTTACTTTTTCAAGTACAGTATTGGAATTCACGTCGATAGTGGCTTTACCGGATCTTCCTTTTTTAGTGGTAATTAATATTACACCATTTGCACCCTGACTACCATAAAGGATAGATGCGTTTGCACCTCTTAATACGTTGATGCTTTCAATGTCGTTCGGGTTGATAGCAGAAAGACCATCACCACCATCAGTAGCGCCATATGATCCGGCAGCTTGTCCGAATTTGTTGTTTACCATTGGCACACCATCAATTACATATAAAGCTTCACTCAAGCCTGTAAGAGATTTGTTACCTCTAAGTATTGCTCTGGTAGATCCACCGGCACCAGAACTACTCACTTTAATGTCGATACCGGCAGCTTTACCACTTAATGCTTCCATAAAGTTTGGATTACCCACTTTTCTGAGTTCATCTCCAGCAACTTGTTGAGAAGCATAAGTTAACATTTTCTTTTCGCGCTTAATACCTAATGCAGTTACTACCACTTCTGATAGATCTTCTGATTGAGTTGCTAAAGAAATGTTCACTGTGCTTTGGTCTGCACCTACAGGTACACTTTTAGCTGCAAATCCTAATGAAGAAACTTGCAATACAAAACTACCTGCTGGCGCTGAAATAGTAAAAGAACCATCTGCAGCGGCTGCAGTTGCGGCATTACTGCCTTTAATTTTAATTGTAGCAGTGGCTACTCCCTGATTGTCGGGCCCTGTTACTTTTCCGGTTACTTGTCTTGTTTGTGCAAATGTTACGGAGAACATACACAGAACACTACAAAGAACTGATAGAAATCGTGTCATATGCTTCTTATTTTGGTTGGTGAAAAATGTAAAGACATGTAAGGATTAAGGTTATTTTTTGCAAAATTATCTCCTTAAAACCTGTAATGATTTTATTATTATATGGTTATTTAAATACAAGCGCAATCGAAATCGGGAAACAAATTAGAAATATTAATTGTAATAAAAAATTTTTTATGACCTTTTTTTCAATATAAATAGGCATCACAGGGTTAAATCTATGCAAAAAGGAGTTTTTTATTAATTTTTTTTATACTATTAAATAAATTATCAGCGGTTTTACTCGTTTTGGGAAAAGTGAAAAGCAGG
>JBIIAP010000128.1:0-7802 GCA_044239855.1 Sediminibacterium sp.
TAATGGAGCAGGATCAGAAGCAGATGCTGCAACGATGGTTGTATAAGCCATCGCACCATTATCGGATAAAGTTTTCATTACCCCTGCAACGGTAGATGCTTTTTGACCAACTGCTACATAAATACAATATACCGGTTTGCCTTCATCATAGAATTCCTTCTGATTGATGATGGTATCGATACAAATAGCTGTTTTACCGGTTTGACGGTCACCAATTACCAACTCACGCTGACCACGACCTACAGGAATCATCGCATCAATTGCTTTGATACCAGTTTGTAATGGTTCTTTAACCGGTTCACGATAAATTACACCCGGAGCTTTACGCTCTAAAGGCATTTCATATAATTCACCGGTAATAGGGCCTTTTCCATCAATTGGTTCACCCAATGTATTAATAACACGACCAACCACACCTTCTCCAACTTTAATAGAGGCGATTTGGCCGGTTCTTTTAACTTTAGCACCTTCTTTAATAGAACCGCTATCTCCCATCAATACCACACCCACATTGTCTTCTTCAAGGTTTAATGCAATAGCTTTAACGCCATTTTCAAAAACAACCAACTCCCCACTTCTAACACCGTTTAATCCATATACACGGGCAATACCATCACCCACTTGCAATACGGTACCTACTTCTTCCAGTTCTGCGGAAGCGTTGAAATTACTGAGCTGTTGTCTCAGTATCGCTGATATTTCATCTGGTTTAATGTCTACCATTTTGTATTGTTTAAGTAAATTTTTTAATAATGATTATAGATCCTGTATATAAAGATTCTGAGAGAATTGTTTTTTAATTTCACGTAAGTCATGCGCCACACTGGCATCTACCAGCTTATTGTTGAATTCTAACATAAAACCACCAATTAAACTTTCATTGGTAACTGTTTCTAATTCAACGGTACCGAAATTATTTGCACTTTGTACTTTAGACTCAATAGATTTTTTCAACTCGTCAGAAACAGCCACTGCTGTAGTTAACTTAACCTGATGAATGCCTTTTAATGTATTGTACTGATTAATAAAAGCTGCTGCTATTTCTGGCAAATCACGCTCTCTTCCTTTTTTAACCAATAAATTATTAAAAGCAAGGGTTAATTCGTTTACTTTTCCATTAGTAACCTCATTGATGATTTTACCTTTTTGATCAGGCTTAATGATGGGACTACGAAGTACATTTAAAAAGTCGCGGCTTGCTTTACACAAGGCTTTGATATAACGCATGTCTTCACAAACTGCATCTAAAATATTCTTTTCAGCTGCAAGGTCAATCAAGCTTTTGGCGTATCTGTCTGCTAATCTTGGATTTGGCATAGATTAATTCAATTTAACACCTTCGGTTAATTGTTTGATATAGTTCTCTTGTTCTCCTTTGTTAGATAATTCTCTGCTCAACACTTTTTCTGCTACTTGAATTACTAATGAGCCTACTTGATTTTTAACATCAGTAAGTGCTGCATTTTTTTGTTGTAGAATAGCTACCTGCGCATCAGAAACAATTTTATCGTATTCAGCTTTTGCTTTTTCTTTTGCATCTGCTACCATTTTATCGGCAGTTTCTTTCGCTTCTTTAATCATAACAGCTCTTTCTTCACGAGCTTTAGCCATCATAGCTTCATTCTCATTTTTCAAAGAAGCCATTTCTGCTTTTACTTTATCGGCAGAAGCAATTGCATCAGCAATACCAGTTTCTCTTTCTTTTAAAGAAGCAAGAATTGGTTTCCAGGCAAAAGCCTTCAATATAAAGAATACAATCAAAAATGCAACGAAAGTCCAAAACAACAATCCTAAGCCGGGTAATAACAGTTCCATATTTTATTTTTAAATCGTAGTAATTTGATAAAGATTACTGCACCAATTGCCCTGTGCGCATGGTGCAGTAAAAATGTTGTGCTACTAGGCTTTTAATACAGCCAAGATACCTGCAATAACCGCAAAAAGGGCAACACCCTCTACGAAAGCTGCAGTTAAGATCATGTTCGCACGGATGTCGTTTGAAGCTTCTGGCTGGCGAGCGATGCTTTCAACGGCACCTTTACCAATTTGACCGATACCGATACCGGCACCAATTGCAGCTAAACCTGCACCAATTGCTCCACCTAAGTGGCTTAAACTTGCATCCAACAAAGTGTTGATAATTGACATACTGTTTGTTTTAATAAATGAAAAAATTAATGATGCGCTTCTTCATGGTGTGCACCTTCCATCGACTGCCCAATAAATACCGCAGTTAAATTCGTGAAGATGAACGCTTGAATGAATGCAACTAATATCTCTATAAAATAAATGAAAATGGTAAATACCAGAGAAACTGGCGCAAAACCCCATCCTGCAACCTTGCTCATTGCTCCAAAAATGAATATCAACATTACAAAGCAGGTAATTACAATATGTCCGGCAACCATATTGGCAAACAAACGGACAATCAATGCAAATGGCTTAGTGAAAATTCCTAAAAACTCCACTGGTACTAAGATTGGTTTTACAAAACCAGGTACCGGTGGGTTAAAAATATGTGCCCAAAAGTGACGGTTGGTACTGAATAATATTACTAAGAAGCTGATTACACCTAAAACTAATGTAAATGCTATGTTTCCTGTAACATTAGCAGAACCCGGAATTAGCCCAACTAAGTTGTTGATCAATATAAAGAAGAATACCGTTAACAAATAAGGCATGAACTTTTCATAAGCATGACCCAAATTAGGTTTACCTACTTCGTCTCTCACAAAAGTAATTACCGGCTCAATGGCATTTTGAAAACCGCTTGGTGCCACTTTAGCGCCATTTTTCTTATACTTATTAGCCACGCCTATCATTAATACCAACAATAAGGTTAGGGCTAAAAACATTTGAACCACATTTCTGGTTAAGCTAAAATCATACACCTTAACAGCTTCGTCAACCTCACCCGCTTCATTTACTGCAACAATTTTGCCTTCCTCAGACTTGAAGCCATTGTACACTTCATGCCCATGATGAAAGTTTCCATAAGAAAATACAGATATACCACCTCTTTCAGGTGCGTACAAAATTACCGGCAAAGGAATACTAACATGTGTTTCACCTAATGAAAAGAAATGAAACTCATGAGCATCCATAATATGCTCCATAATTAATTTAGCAGGATCGAATGCGGCTGCTTCATGATTTCCGGCCCCTTCACCCTCAGTTTGAGGTGTTTCATTGGCAAGACTCCCTGTTGAAAACAGCAAAGAAAATATGCTAAAAACAACTATCAGTAATGATTTAACGCTTTTTGAGGCCATACCCATCTCGAAATTTGCGGCAAAGATAAGGGTAAGGCAGGAAAAAGGAATAGAAATTGATGAAAAACAGGAAAAGTTATTGGTTAATTTATTGCTCTTTATCGCGGATTTCTTTGATTTTTTCTAAATAAATAACGTCTATCTGGTCTTTAGGGCGATTTGCCGCTTTTTTTGCCTCTATTAGTTGATTCAAATGCAAAAATGGAACAATGATTCCATTGATCTCGGCCTTAGATGCCAACTGTAAAGATTCTTCAAAACTATACGACTCCAATCCCTTCAACCCTAACATTAAATCTAGTCTTAACCCATTATTTAAATTCAGATTGGTCCACCCGGGAATAATTTGCATTGTTTCAAGCATGGGAAAGTCTATACCGGAATAGGTATTAAATGCCATTCTGAATCGTCTTCTATTATCTAGATTATCCTCAAGCCAAACATCTATATCTTCAGTGGAACGTTGATACCCATGTAGATTGGTGGCAATTCCTCCTACCATAATATAATTTACCCCATACACATTAAGGGCATTCCAAAAAGCCAATAACTCTTCTTCAAATATATCCACAAAGAATAAATTTATTATTTAGGATTAATCGTAACATGTTTTACCTTGGCTGATTTCAACATAAGGCTACGCTTCATCAACTGCGCCATAACCGTAAATCGTTCTTCAGGAGTTCGCAGCAATGCTTTTCTCAGAAGTGCCATCTCACTTTCTTCATATAATAGATGCTGTTCTTCCTCTGATAATATTAACCCTTCATTTTCCATTTCTAGCTATTATGTTGTATCGTATGAAATTCGTCTGAAACGCAACTCGGTGGAGTGCAACATTGTATCAGGCTCGTTTCATGCTACAATTTACATTAAAAATAAATTTCTATTCTAATATATTCAAAAAAGCCCAACCCAATATCTTCCATTAATCTACTTTTAGTTTTATTGCGCATCCAATATACTTTCTGTTTACAACAGCAATAATATTGGGCACAACAGTAAAACTATTTATTTGTCCCAATTTTTGCTTCAATTGAAATAACAGCTTCGAATTGCCTGCTGCTTTCCGCTTACTTATTGCCAATAAGCTTTCGGGAATTAATTCTGTAGCAGTTGATGTTTCAGCGCCTACAACTGCAATGACAAATTCTTTCTTAAAATCAATTTTAGTGGGTATGGCATCTCTGCCCATTACAGCCGCTGCACCAAATACTTTATCGAACTCCTTTTTCGAAACAATTTTATAGTGCTTCAATTGGTCTGTTTTTATCGTATTTTTTACATAATAGTGCTTGGCAATTTTATATGGAACCTGATTTAATGTTTGCGCATTTAACAAGTTCATACTTAAAAATACTACAGCAACTATGGCGCAAATTTTATAGATCATACAATTGATTTTTTTTACAATGAAAGTATTACAACCTACCAGTTGTTTTTTACCAACTTAGTTGAATTAACAAAACATTAAAATAAAGTTGGATGTTAATTTGTGCTCTTAATGCCATTAATTCTCTCGGCCATTTTTTGGCGGTATCCATAAATGCATCTACTGCAGGATTCATTTGACTATATTTATTATGCGTATGTTTTTCCCTAATAAAATTAAGCTGCTTATAGCTAATTTCCCTCTTTTTGCACAAACTGCATTTCATGCAATTTTGCGTATAATCCACCCATGGTAATAAGTGTTTCGTGATTGCCCATTTCTTTGATCTCGCCTTTATCTAACACGATGATTTTATCGGCCTTGCGAATGGTACTTAATCTGTGCGCTATGATGATGGAAGTTCTACCTGTGATTAAGGTGTCTATAGCTTTTTCTATCAACCGTTCGCTTTCAGAGTCAATAGAGGAAGTTGCTTCATCTAAAATTAAAATAGCAGGATTGTACAATAGTGCCCGTATAAACGAGATTAACTGACGCTGCCCTAAGCTGAGCGTACTGCCTCGTTCCATTACATTATAATCATAACCGCCCGGTAAGCGCATGATAAAATCATGCACACCAATCATTTTTGCAGCTTCTGCTACTTGCGCTTTAGTGATGGAAGTATCATGCAAAGTAATATTGTCTAAAACGGATCCGGAAAATAAAAACACATCCTGCAACACTACGCCAATGCCTCTGCGAAGCCGGTCGGTATGGTATTGATCGATTGAAATACCATCAATACTAATTTCGCCTTTGTTGATTTGATACAATCTATTTAACAGACTGATGATGGAGGTTTTACCACTACCGGTATGTCCAACCAGTGCAACAGTTTCTCCAGCGTTTACTTTAAAATTAATGTTCTTTAAAACATAATTTTCGTCCTGATAAGCAAAAGTCACTTCTTTAAATTGTACATCACCTCTTATTTGTTCGGGATTGTAGGCGTCTGGAGCATTGGGCGGTAGTTCATCTGGATTATCTAAAACTTTAAACACGCGTTCAGCAGCAATCATGCCCATTTGCAATACATTAAATTTGTCTGCAATTACTCGTAATGGTCTGAATATTTGATTGAGGAACAAGATAAATGCAACTAAAATACCTGCATTTAAAGATCGATCGGCAATCCACCAAACCAATAAACCGGTACTTACTGCCAATACTATTTCTACAATTGGGAAGAATACAGAGTAGGCAAATATGGCTGTGATATTGGCGTCCCGGTGTTTTTCATTGATTTTTTTAAATGCAGCATATTCTTTATCCTCCGCTGCAAATGCTTGCACCACTTGCATTCCCGTAATGTGCTCCTGTACAAATGCATTCAATGCAGCCACTGCATTCCGAACCTGAATAAAGCTTTTGTTTACGCTTTCTTTAAAATAATACGTAGCAATTAACATAATAGGAAATGGTATCAAACTAATCAGCGTTAAGCGCCAATCTATCCAAAACATAGTTCCCAATGTAATGATGATGGTTAGCAGGTCAGATACAATTGGAATCAATCCGTCCGAAAAAATATCGTTGATACTTTCTATGTCGTTGATTGTTCGGGTGGTAAGTGTACCGATAGGGGTTTGATCAAATTGGCGAAGATTCAGTCCCAGTACTTTTTTATATACGGCTACGCGTAAATCTTTCACTACATTTTGCCCCATCCAGGCTGTTAGGAATGAAAATAAGAACCTGACCGTTGTTTCAATAATAATAAATGCAATTTGAAATATAGTTACTGCAATGATAAATCTACTTACATCAGTAAGATCGGTGCCCATTAACACCCATTGCACCCAATCCGGCAAATAAATGGTTTTGCCGATAGCGGCATTTACGGTTAACTGAATTAAATATGGCCTTACAGGTGATGCAAATGCCATGAAAATGGCCATCAACAGGCTAATAATAAAATATTTTTTATATGGATTTACGAAAAAAAATATTCGCCGCAATAAATTAAAATCGAATATTTTCTTTTTAGATGATGTTGTCATAATGATGAGGCAAAGGTAGCTTAGAAAGGAGGAATTAAAAATTTGAATTCATCCTTAGAAATTCAATAATAGAACCCTGGATTTTTTTTATTAAAATATTATCATATCTTTGTAATCCCCCCTTTAATTTATTGAAAGAAGAGAATTTAAATAGCATATTTAAGTTCTTTCTATCCCCTATTCTATTTATGAAAGATATTGATCTTATATTAAATGATCATTACCGTCATAATTGAAAAGGTTTTTAATTTATATTTTTTAATAAAAAAGAATCAACCAAAATGCATTTCAGACTATCGATTATTGTAGTAGTGTTATTTCAACAGCTAGCTTTGAGCCAAGCTCCAAAACAATTTAACTTTCAAGGTGTAGCAATAGATAGCGGGGGCTTCATTGTATCACAAAAACCAATCAAAATAAGATTTACGTTTTCGGGAGACAGCACACTTACTAAATTATCCTATCAAGAGTTAGTCAACGCTAGAACCGACCAATTTGGGCAATTTACTTGTATGATTGGTAGTGGTCTTGCTTTGAAAGGAGCTTTTGATAGTATTCCTTTCAGCACAGGCAAGGTTTATTTGAAAACAGAAATGGATATTAATTCTTCTGGTATTTATATAAATGCGGGTACTTCAAAATTAGCTTCAGTTCCTTATGCATATTTTGCCTCCAATGCAGTAGGTTTAAAATATTTTAAAATTGACCAAGAGCGACGAAATGTTAGCATTGGTGATAGCGCATTGATTACCAATCTATTACCCTCTAATAGTGTAGCAGTTGGAATCGGTGCTTTAGGCAGTAAATCTATAAGCGGCTTTTCTAATACAGCTATTGGCAACTACTCATTAAATAACAATCAAAATGGTTATAACAATACTGCAATAGGAGTAAATGCAGGACTTGGAGTGATCACTGGCCAAAACAATATATTTATTGGTGCAAATTCTGGCAGAGATACCTCTTTTAAAAATTTATCGTATAAACTCATTATAGACCCAATTGGTACTAAAACACCATTGATTGAGGGGGATTTTTTAAATAAGTCACTAAAAATTAATGGGGATTTGGAAGTGACTGGTACAATTAGTGGCA